>CANQAW010000034.1 GCA_947589525.1 Candidatus Gastranaerophilales bacterium | reverse complement strand
CCGTATTCTTTCAAGCAAAATCAACTGCTGGATAAATCGGTAATATACGACCAATCCAAGTATAAATGGAATGATGAAAGCTGGCGGAATAATCCTTCAAGAATTGTCAGAAATGCTTCAAAAAAGGATAATTTTTCTTCATTAAACGATGCCAGAATTTACGAGCTTAACGTTGCGACTTTTTCTAAAACCGCAGATTTTAACGGAGTTATAGGCAAGCTTAATCAAATAAAAAACAGCGGATTTAACGCAATAGAAATAATGCCTGTTGAAAATACTTATTCCTACAACTGGGGCTATGACGGTGTTGATAAATTAGCCGTTTCAAAGTTTTTGGGCGGGCCGGATGAATTTAAAAAGCTTGTCGATATTGCTCATCAAAAAGGGCTGAATGTTATTATTGATATGGTGCCTAATCATCATGGGCCTGACGGTTCTCAATTAGGTAAAACGGGACCTTATCTGAAAGGGCCTAATGATTTTGGAGATGCTTACAATTTTGAAGGCGCAAATTCGGCTTACGTTCGTGATTTTATGGTAAATTCCGCATTAAATTGGCTTAATAATTACCATTGCGACGGCATAAGATTTGATATGACAAAATACATGAATTCCGATGCCACAATTAAACAAATTTGCGCAGAGATTAATTATCATAACCCGCAAGCCTTTTTAATTGCCGAAGATGCAAGGGATAGTGTTAATTCCGACGGTGAAAATTATTGGCCGGATTATAATTTGTCACACGATTTAAGAATTATGCAGAAATTAAAACCTTATGAGTACGGATATAATATGAGCGAAGCGTCTCATAACAGTGCTATTGAGTCTATTTCGCAAAACCGTACCAATCTTGCAAGGCTGGGTTTTGATTCCGAATGGGATTTTAATTATTTTCATGTTTTAAAAGATAATTTATACGGAAATATTGATTTGGATAAATTCTTGAGCGCTTGCATTCAAGGGCAGGACCGAGTTAAATATGTTATGAGTCATGATGAAATCGGAAATTTTGAAGGTACGAGGCTTATTTCAAAATTAATTGTTCCCATGCTTCACTTAAACGAATACATTATTTTGGATGCTTCAGATGAAAAAAGAGCAAAAGAACTATCCAAGCTTAAAGGATATGATTATAATCAGGCAAGACAAAACGTTACTTTCCAGAAAGCTCAATTAACGGCGGAAAAGATTGCAACGGCATATATTTCGGGCGGACTTGATAAATATTTGATAAACAATGATGAATACTTTTTGTATCGTGAAGTTTTAATGCCGTTAGGTATTTCCCGAAGTGCGGATATAACTCCGAGAAAAATCAAAATAGCTTTTAACAGAGCTTTTAGCGCATATAAAATGGCGCAAGCAATAACTTATCTTCAAAAAGGTCCTAAGATGGTATTTCAGGGCGACGAAGAAATGAGCCTTGTTCCCTTCAGATTTTTCAGGCAGTTTGAATCCGTAAAAGATGAAACATATTTATATACGGAAAAAGGCTACAAGAACGGGGAAAGTGCTTACAGAGAGTCTATGATTGATAATAAAAATTATAACTCCGTATATAATGACGGCTGTAGAAATCTGATTATGGATTTAAACAAATTAAGTGCGCAAAATTCCGCTTTGACCCAAGGAAAGTTAGTAGAGCAGGATACGGTAAAACATACCGGCTCGCAAGTTATTTCACTGCACCTTGAAGATAAAAAAGAAAAGAATAACATATACGCTGTTATTAATTTTTCCGATATGAAATTTCCAAGAGATGATGCCGATGAATACTATATACGTTTTCCCAAGGGCAAATGGGCAGAAATTTTAAATACGGACGATTTAAAATATAACGGTTCGGGTCTTGTGAACAGCTTCATAGACAGCGACGGGCAGAAACTCTATCCTATTAATCTTTCAAGTAAATCCGTATGCGTATTTAGAAAAATTTCTTAGTCATCCTTATAAACTTGCGCCAAATCATATATTAAACCGCCCAATTTGCTCGGATAAATGTTTTTGAATTTTGTTCTTATTGCGCTTATGTTAATCGGGGCATATAGGTATACAAGAGGATTTTGCTCGCTTATAATTTCTTGATATTTATCGTATATTTTTTTCCTTTTATTGAAATCAAGCTCAACAGCGCCTTTTTTAAATATCTCCTCTAATTCTTTTTCAAAAGGATAAATTTTGTCGCTTCCTTTTAAGTCGTTTGCCGTTCTTTTATTAAATAAATGCAAAGCTCCGTTTATCGTCCATACGTTATAACCCGAGTTTGGTTCTAAAATATTTGAAGTAAGGGCAATTATAATGCAGTCAAAATCAAGAGAGTTAACGGTTTTGTTAACCAGACTGTTAAAATCTATTGCTTTAAAATTAATCTTCATTCCGAGTTGTTCAAGGTCTTGTTTAATTGAAACTCCCGCCGCCTCTCTTTGGGTGTTGCCTGCGTTTGTTAAGAGTTCAAATTCTACTTTATTTCCTTTTTTATCATACAAAATGCCGTCTTTTTTATAAAATCCGCTTTTTTGCAAGAGGGAATAAGCGTAATTTAAATCTTTTTTGTGACCTTTTGCCACTTTTTTATTTAAAAACAAACTGTTAAGGGATTCGGCGCTATATAAAGGGCTTGCAAGTCCGGAGAAAATATTTAAAACTAAATTTTGTCTGTCAATTGCCCAATCTATTGCGCTTCTGAAATTTTTATCCTGAAACCAGCTTTGTTTTATAGGGTTTACATAATATTTTCCCTCTTTGTTTTTTCTGTTATTCAAGTTAAACACGACAAATGTTGTATCCGTTGAAGTGCCCATATTATATAAATCAAAATCGGAATGCTTTTTAAGCTCTCTGTATCTGTCCAATAAGTTTCCGTTAATTGACAAAACATCCGTTTCTCCGGATTCAAATTTTAAAGTTTGATTGTTTGTATCGGAAGAAATAAGATAAATTAACCTGTCTAAATATGGAAGATGTTTATTTTCCTTGTTGATAAGATAATAATTCGGATTTTTTTCAAAAATTATTCTTTGAGAAGGAACATAACTTTTTAATCTGAAAGCACCCGATGTTACAAGTTCATCAGGATTAACGTCTACTCCCTGAAAAGTTAAGAAATACTGATTTCCTTTATCTGTTGCTTGCTTGAAGATGTGTTCGGGCATAATTGAAGCGCTTAAATTTCGGATAAACGGAGCAAAGGGTTTGGGAGTCGTAAATTTTACGGTATATTTATCTATAATTTCGACTGTCGGGAGTTTATCGTCTATTTTTATGACGTCTCTTGCGCTTCCGTCTCCGAAGCCTTTGAAAATTATTGTGTTATACGTATAATAAACATCTTTTGATGTTATTTCGACACCGTCTGACCACTTTATGCCTTTTCTCAGATGAACAATATATGTTTTTTTATCTTTTATTTCAAAACTTTTAGCTAATTTAGGAACGACCTTTCCCGTTAAAACATTTGTTTGAGTTAATCCGTCATACATTATTTCGCTTAATTGTGCGCTTGTAGCATCATTTGCGTTATAAGGGTTGAAAGTTTTTACTTCTCCTATTATTGTATCCGTATAATCTCCTCCGAATTTTCCAACGGGCAGTTGGGATTGAAGATAATCAACTCCGTTAATCGTTTTATTTACGGGATAGTCAAAATCGGAATTTGCAAGCAAAATTTCTTCCCGATTTGAAGGCTGTTCAATATCATAACCGTAGTCTTTTTTAAAAACGCCCTTGGCACATAAAAGAATTATTGTAAAAGAAACAATTAATATTAAGATTTTGTAAGGGATATTTTTCATATTATTGATTTTAGCATAACTAAGTGATATAAAAAATCATATATAGAGTAATTTATTAACTCAATTAATAAGGATAAACTGATACAAATGAGAATTTTAGTTACAGGCGCCAGCGGTCTTTTGGGAAAGTCGCTATGTCCCTTGCTTGACAAAGAGGGATGGCAGTATTGGGCTTGTAATTCTAAAATATTTGATATTACGAATACCAAAATGGTTAATGAAATCATGAATAAAATAAGCCTTGATTTTATTATCCATCTTGCAGGTTTTACCAATATCGACCAAGCGGAAGATAACCCCGAAATTGCATATAACGTCAACCAATTAGGTACAAGAAATATTGCTCATATTGCCAAAAAACATAATATTCCGATATTATACGTTTCAACGGATAATGTTTTTGACGGTAACTCAAAAACTCCTTATAAAACAACCGATGTTACAAATCCTATTAACGTATACGGAAAATCTAAGCTGGCAGGCGAAAAAGAAATTATTAAAGCGGTAAAAAAATACTACATTTTAAGAACCTCTTGGCTGTATGGAAAAGGAGGCTATGTTGATGCCATGCTTACTTTTTCAAATTTCAGAAAAGAAATTTCAATAGTTAACGACCAAATAGGAACTCCCACATGCGCCGATGATGTGTCGGAGAAAATAGTTGAATTAATAAAAACCAAAGCACCTTACGGCATTTACCACGTAACTTCTTCAGGAAGTGCAAGCTGGGCTGATTTTACAAAGAAAATATTTGAATTAAAAAAGAAGAATGTTGAAGTATGCTCGATAGATAAAAGCGATTTTCCGCGTCCCGCCCGCAGACCAAGATATTGCGTATTGGATAGCTCTGATGCTTTGCCCGACTGGGAGAGCTCATTGGAAAAATATCTTGCTTTAAAAAAATAATTATTTGCGTAAATACTAAAAAATAATATATAATTAAAATATCGGTAGTTGTTAAGGGAAAAATAATGTACGGAATTATTTTAGCGGGTGCTTCGGGTTCAAGACTTTGGCCTTTAAGTCGTGAGTTATATCCGAAACAACTCTTAAAACTGAATTCGGATAAAAGTCTGCTTGAAAAAACTTACGAAAGGTTGATGAGTGTTGTTGACTTAAAAAATATTATTGCCGTTACGAACTCTAAACACTATAGCGACATTAAAGGGCTTTTAGGTTCTTACAGTAAAGATGTTAAAGTTATAGCAGAGCCCTGTTCTAAAAACACTGCTCCCGCAATTGCAATCGCAACAAAATATGTTCTTGATTGCGGATGTGATGATATAATAATTGCGCTTCCTTCCGACCATTTAATAGAGGATAGTGAAAAATTTCATCAAACAATAACTTATGCTTCTCAATTAGCGCAAGAAGGCTATATAGTTACTTTGGGCGTTAAACCGAAAAGCGCAAATCCCGATTTCGGATATATTAAAATATCGGATAAAATAAACCAAGGATTTAAGGTAGCCTCTTTTGAAGAAAAGCCCCCCGCAGAAAAAGCGCAAAAGTACATAGATGACCCTGATTATTATTGGAATAGCGGAATATTTGTATTTAAAGCTTCGATTTTAATGGAAACATTGAAAAAATACAGCTCTTTGATATATGAAATTTCTCAAAAGTTCAATTTTAAAGTTCAGGAAGAAATTGATTATATGAAATTCAGTGAATTTCCGTTTATTTCATTTGATTATGCCGTTTTAGAACATGCCGATAATCTTGCAATGGTTGAAATGGAGTCCGATTGGAGCGATTTGGGTTCTTGGGATGCGGTTTATGAAATAAACCAAAAAGATGAAAATCAAAATGTTAAAATCGGAAATGTAATTGAGAAAAATTGCAAAAATTCACTGCTTTATTCTTCGCACAGGCTTTTAACGGGTGTGGGTCTTAAAGATGCGGTTGTTGTTGAAACGTCTGATGCCGTGCTTGTTTGCGACAGAAATGATACCCATGGAGTCAAAGAAGTTTATGACAAATTAAAGGAAATCAAAAATGATGCCCACAGAATACACACCACCGTCTATCGTCCTTGGGGTTACTATACCGTTTTAAATCAGGGTGACGGCTATTTAACAAAAATGATTTGCGTTTCAAGAAAGGGGCAATTATCGCTTCAATCCCACAAATACAGAAGTGAGCACTGGGTTGTTTTGAGCGGTACTGCAAGAGTAACTTTGGAAAATAAAGTTTTTATGCTGAAGCCCGGAGCTTCAATCGATATTCCCGTAAAAGCTATACATTCGCTTGCTAATCCTTTTGACAACGAGCTTAAAATAATCGAAGTTCAAAGGGGGGATAAATTAATCGAAGAAGATATTACAAGATATAAAGATATTTACGGAAGAATAGGCTAGATAATTTCTTCAAGATATTTCTTTGCTTTTGATATTATTTCCTGAGGTAAATCGGCAAGAATTGCTGTGTTTATTGCCGAGCTTGTTTTCATTATTCCTCTTCTTATTTTTCTGTCGTTAATGATATATGAATTATCATTGCCGATAGCATAGTTAAAAACGATTTGAGGATATTTTTCTTCAAGAGTTGTCAAATCGGAATTGTGCGTTACAACTATTGTTTTTGCTTTAAAATTGCGTATTAAATATTCCAGAAACGCTTTAACTATTGCACCGCTTTCTTTGGTGTTTGTGCTTTTGGCGGGTTCGTCCAAAAGTATAAGGGAATTATTGGTGGCATTATCCAAAATGAATTTTAAATCGTTCATTTCAACCATAAAGCTTGAGTTGTTGTTTATAATATCATCGGTTGAGCCTTGTCTTAAAAATACTTTATCCACTATGGTTAAATCGGATTTTTGGGCGGGAACAAAAGAGCCTATTTGCGCAAGTATAGGCACTATTGCATTGAATTTTAAATATGTTGATTTTCCGCTCATATTTGCGCCCGTTAAGATAATCATTGAATTATTCTTTAAATCAGTGTCATTTTTTACAACTTCATTGTTTAATTTAATTAAACTGGGATGAAATCCGTTTTTAATTCCTATATGATTTTCATTAAAGGCGGGCTTTGAAAGATTGTTAATTTTGGCGCATTTTGCAAGCGAAACAAAAACGTCAATATAGGCGATATCTTTTGATAGTTCTCTTATTGTTTGAGAGTATTTTTTTGCGTAATTTTTTATTTTTTTGTAAATTTCTTCTTCAATTTCATAAATTTTAAATTTTAAACTGTTAATCTCCTGCTCGTTTGTTTGAAGAGCGGGTGTTGTATATCTTGAACATGTTGAAATGGTTTGTTTAATTATAAATTCATTTCCAAGCTGAGATGTTTTGCCTTTCGGAACTTCTATGTAATATCCTATCAGGTTCGATTTGCCTATTTTAAGATTGGGAATATTAAATTCGTTTATTAGTTTTTGTTCATATTTATCAATTTTGTTTAAACATTCATTGAGCTTTTCTTTTAAATAATCAAGTTCCGCATTGTAATTTTTATTTATAATGTATCCGTCTTTATGGTTATTTGGTGCGTCTTTTGATATGGCTCTGTTTATTTCGTTTGCCAGAAAAACTACTTTTTTGACTTTATTTTTGTCCATTAAAAGCAGTTTGGATTTTGTTTTCTCGGTTAAATTGTTTAATTTTATAACATTGTTACTGCAGGAAAACAGGACTAAAAGCTCTTTCGGAAAAATTGTCGAGTTTATAATTTTAGTTGTAATTCTTGATAAATCGCATAAGTTTTCAAGTGCATTTTCAAATTCTTCCAGCAACCCTTCGGTTTTTAATAATTCCGAAATTGTATTTTGTCTTTCTTTTATTTTTTTAATATCAAGCAGCGGCTCATCTATAATTTTTTTTAAAAGCCTTATGCCCATGGAAGTTTTTGTATAATTTAAAAACCACAGCAAGCTTCCTTTTTTCTTTTGCTGCAGTTTTGTTCTTTTCAGTTCAAGATTGGTTCTTGTCAGGGAGTCCATGGTTAAATATTGTTCAATTTTATAGCTTGATATTTTTGAAAGCTTCGCAAAATAATTTTTTTGATTAAGAATGCAATAGTCAACTATTACTTCATCTATTTCACGATTAATGAAAAAATCTTCTTCCAGATGTATTGTTAAATAATCTTGAATAATATTTTTAAAAGTTTTTTCCTGATTTTTGCAAATCAGAATTTCTTTGGGGTTGATTTTTTCAATTTCAAATTTTGTTTGAGCTAAAGTGCCTTTTGTTTTATAGAACTGTCCCGTGGAAGTATCAGCATAAGAAATTTCGCATAAATTATTTTTATAATAAAGAGCAAGAATGTAATTGTTTTCACTGCAATCCAACAATTCTTTTTCTACTATTGTTCCCGGAGTAAATTTTCTTGTTATGGTTCTTTTAATAAGTTCAGAGGAGTCTTTTGATTCTCTTATTTCTTCGCACAGATATACGTTTAGTCCGTTATCAAGAAAAGTTTTTAAATAACCGTAAAGATTTTGAACTGCAAATCCGGCACTTATAAATTCGCCTAATTTTGAAATATATTTTTTTGTTAAAGTAATTCCGGTTAAATCTGATAAAATTTTGGCATCTTCAAAATATGCTTCGTAAAAAGCACCTATTTGGAACAATAGGACTCCGTCAATGCAGCTTTTTTTGGCTTCCGTATATTGTTCCAAATAGGTGTCTTTTATTAATATTTCGTTTATTTCCCGAAATTTATAATACATAAGTTGTATTACTTCCAATTATTTAATTGTAACAACATTATATTGATTGTACTATAAGTTTATAATTTTTTAAATACTTTATATTAAATCAATATAAAAAAGCCCTGAAAATTTCAGGGCTTTTAATTTATAACTGCATATCAGAGTCAACTACACCAAACATTCCTTCAATTTCTTCTAAGATTGCGGAAGGTTTTCTTGCTTGATGTTTTTGAGCTGCTCTTTTTAATGCTTCTTTTTCTTTTTCCTCGGAAGCGTTTATCAAATGGTAGTAGCCTGTTCCGGCAGGAATTAGTCTGCCTATGATAACGTTTTCTTTAAGACCTCTCAACAGGTCTTTTTTACCTTCAACGGCAGCTTCGGTTAAAATCCTTGTTGTTTCTTGGAAGGATGCCGCAGAAATAAAGGATTCCGTATTAAGTGAAGCTTTTGTAATACCAAGCAATAGCGCTTCGTATGTTGCTTCTTGTCCGCCATTTTCACGAGCAATAGCGTTTTGCGCTTCGATTACTTTAAGTTCGACTAATTCTCCGGGAAGCAGTTTTGTAGAACCCGAATCAATTACTTTAACCTTTTTAATCATTTGACGAACAATAACTTCAACGTGTTTATCGGCGATTTCAACACCTTGTGAACGGTATACTCTTTGAACTTCGTCTACAAGATAGTGTTGAGCCGCATTTGCTCCTCTTAATCTGATAACGTCATGAGGATTCATCGGGCCTGAAGTCAGCGCATCACCTTTTTTAATTTGTTGTTTGTCGTTGACAATGATGCTTGCTTCAATCGGGTATTTGATTTCCGTTCTGCCGTTTTCGTTTTCGATATAAAGTCTTGGAATGTCGTCTTCATATTCGATTATTGCAACACCGTCTTCTTCGGCAACAATAGCAGAATCTTTCGGTTTTCTTGCTTCAAGCAATTCTTCGACACGGGGAAGACCTTGAACGATGTCGCCTGTTTTTTGTCTTTCAAATACTAATGTTGCAAGCAAGTCGCCTCTCAGAATTAAAGCGGAATTATCAACCTGCAGTAATGCCCCCGGAGAGATTAAGTGCGGTCTGCCGACTCTAACCGTAACGGATTTGCTGTCAACTTTAATAACTTTACCTGAAACGGGAGAAGTTTCTTTTTCGGATATTGCGGAATCAACGGTAACATATTGACCCGCTTTAACCGTCGGTTTTGATGTTGTTGATATTTTTTCTTCGTAATTATCCGAAATCAAAAGAAGTCTTCTTAAGTCATTATCTTTGGAATTAATTGATGCAACGGAATCATTAATTGCTAAAACCTGAGTTTTTGTAACAGCTGTTTTAGGTTCAATTATTTGACCGTCTTTAACAAGCAATTCTGTTTGAGTTGAGGATAATCCCCTTGTAGAATCTTCCTGTTCACGACGAACTATTAATGTTTCCAATACTACGATTTTAAGGTCGCCTTTGGAATCAAGTTCCACCATACCTTTTAGATGTGAAATGTAACCTGACATTGATAATACAAGAGATGTTCTTGTTAAAACAGCACCATCTAAGTTTCTGACTCTTGCGCCGTCTTTAAATTGAACTTGAGTTATGGGCAGTAATTCAATAGCATCATCTGTTGCATCAAATTTAATCGAAACTTCTTTCGGTTCAATATTAAAGGTTTGAATTGGTCTGATTAAAATTTGTACGGGTTTACCGTCTAAACCGTCTTCATCAAGTGCATCTTCGCTTAATTCTTCATCAAGGTCATCTAATTCCATTAAATCGGTTTCGTTTTCTATTATTGTTACGATTGAATCAACTTTTGCCTTGATTTTGCCTGCGACAACGGTTCCCGCTTTAATAACTTCACCTTCGCCGACTTTTAAGTCGTTTATGGAATCAAGAGTATATAATTCACCGGGGCGAACAACGATTTCGTGGATGATATCGTTGAATTCTTTAATTTCAACAATACCTGCAATGTGAGTGTAAATATCTTTTACAACTTCACATCCCGCTTCAACATAAGTTCCTGATTCAACAAGTTTAAGCGAAGCGTCTTTTGATATTTGATGAATTTCTTCGGGAATAAAGATTAACTGTCCGGGGTTTATTACAACCTGATTTTCGTCGACTTCAAGACCGTTATATCTTATTTCGCCCGAAGATTCTACTTTGTATGTATCATCCAGAAGTTCCGCAATAATCATTCCGTTTTCAACGGTTGTATCAACGGGTGATTTAACAACGTATTTTTCACCTGTTTTCGGAACTGTCCAAATTTGTTCTTTTTTGGTTTGTTCAAATATGGCATTAGATGCTTGAATTGATGCAATAACAATCGTCAATTCTTTTCCTTGAACAATTTTTTTGATTTTTTTGCCGTCAAATTCGACTTCTTTAATTTCAAGATTATCGCCTACGCGAACTTCCCCGCCGTGTTCCGAAATTATCAAAGTTTCGGCAAGTTTTTCGCCTTTTTTGATTTGTTGTCCGTCTTTAACCAATATTTTAGAGCCGACAGGAAGTGCGTATACATCTCCGCCTAAAACCCAAACAATACCTTGTTTGTTGGCTATTCTTGAAATGTTTCCCTGTCTGTCTTTTCTTTCGTCCGCAACAAAATCTTCAAAAACTACTTCGCCTGAAATATCAGATGTGATATCTTTTAGTGCTTTTTCGGTTAAACGTGAACCGTCACCTTTTGAAGCGGGTTCAAATTCTGCAATTGCTTGTCCTGCTTCAACTTTTTCTCCTTTTTTAACTAAAACTTTAGCACCCATCGGGACGTGGACTTTATCCGTGTAGTCTTTGCCTTTAATTTCAACATCTGCTTCTTTTATGGCAATTTGAACGACATCCCCGTGGCGGGTTCTTTGTTCACGTGTTTTAACTTCCGTTTGAACAACGCCGTCCACCGTACTTTTTGCTTGACGGGTTACGCCTGAACCTTTAAATACACCCCCTGTGTGGAATGTTCTCATTGTTAATTGCGTACCGGGTTCACCGATTGATTGAGCTGCAATAATACCTATTGCTTCTCCTATATCAACGGGTCTTTGAGTTGTCATTGACCAGCCGTAGCATTTTTGACAAATTCCGTATTCAAGCTCGCATGTTAGGGTAGAGCGAACTTTTACTTCTTTTAGCCCTACGGTTTTGATTTTTTCCAAGTCATCTCTATTTACGGTTGTGTTTTTTGTAACTAAAACATTTCCGTCTTTGTCAACTATATCTTGTGCTACCGTTCTTCCAAGAAGTCTGTCTTCCAATGGAACGATAACATCTTCCCCGTCCGTAATAGCGGTTAAATTGATGAATTTTTCCGTGTGGCAGTCTTCTTCTCTTATAATAACATCTTGAGCAACATCAACAAGTCTTCTTGTTAAATAACCGGAGTCGGCTGTTTTTAATGCCGTATCAACCAGACCTTTTCTTGCACCGTATGATGAAATAACATATTCCGTACAAGACAGACCTTCTTTAAAGTTTGATTTAATGGGTAAGTCGATGATTTGACCTTGCGCATCTGCCATCAGACCGCGCATACCTACCAATTGAGATACTTGAGATAAATTACCGCGGGCTCCCGAGAATGCCATCATATATACGGGATTTAATTTGTTGAAACCTTCAACAACTTTTTCGGTTAATTTAGCGGTTGTTTCGC
>CANQAW010000033.1 GCA_947589525.1 Candidatus Gastranaerophilales bacterium | reverse complement strand
TCCTCTCAAACCAGCTACTGATCGTCGCCTTGGTAGTCCATTACACCACCAACAAGCTAATCAGGCACAGGCTCATCCTTGAGTGATAAATCTTTCAAGATAGTCATTTCAGGCCAGCTCGTATGGGGTATTAGCAGAAGTTTCCCTCTGTTGTCCCCCGCTCAAGGGTAGATTTCCTATGTTGTACTCACCCGTCCGCCACTTATGTACTTCCGAAGAAGCCTTATCGTTCGACTTGCATGTATGAGGCACACCGCCAGCGTTCGTCCTGAGCCAGGATCAAACTCTCCGTTGTCAGAAATATATGTCTGACACTCTATGAAAGAGTGATTTGACTCGTAATTAATCAAGTTTATTTCTAAACTTGACGCACTGTCCAGTTGTTGAATGAGTTTTAGTTCAGTGTCGCTCTGTTCGCCGGACCTTGTCGGTCTGCCGTCACGAGCTCACATCCTAAAGACTCAATTAATTTTTTCGGCAAAAAACTACGTAGTGCTACAAACAAAATTCAACATTTTGTTTTTCGCACCGACTTCGTATCAATTTTTGCACGAAAAAATTCTCTTTCGTAAAAAATCAACAGGTATTTGTCGTTTGTATTTAGGTATCAATTATTAATTGGTTAGTAATCAAAGATTAGATTAAATAATGGTTATTTATTATTTAATTTAGATTGATTGAAGATTTTGTATCTTTGGTCGGATATATTAAATATCTTATTTGATACTCTATCTTGTCTAATTTTAGTAATTGACAGATATGATATTTTGTTTTCAAGGTGCAAATTAAATAAACCTGTTTATAAATATAGGCTTTAAAATGCCATCTATTTTAAAAACCGCAGAAAAAATCCGCTTTAGCAATTTGGGAAATTGCAACGAGCCAAGACTCGTATTTTTAAATTTAACACATCAAAAGAGGCTGTCAAGTAATTTATTTGAATGAATTTTGCTCTTTTTTTAATGTTCAATCGACTTGGTTAGGTCGCAATAATAATAGTAGTACTTAAAAAAATAAATGCAAGAAGTTTTTTTAGTTTGCTTTAATAAATTTTAATAATTTAAGAATTTTGATACAGGTTTGAAAAATAATATTTAACAATATATAATTTATTTGCAGAAAAATGAGGTATAGTTATGCACAAAAAATCAAGAGAAGAAATAAAATTAATGAAAATGGCGGGAAATATTGTAGCTCTTGTGCATAGCGAAATGAAAAAAGTAATAGAACCGGGGATAACAACATTAGAACTGGATAAAATCGCTTATGATATCATAAGAAAAAATAAGGCAATACCGACATTTTTAGGTTATAACGGTTTTCCCGCTTCAATTTGCACTTCCGTTAACGAGCAAGTCGTTCACGGAATACCTTCGGACAAAACTGTTTTAAAAGAGGGAGATATTGTTTCAATTGATGTCGGGGCAACATTTAGAGGGCTTGTCGGAGACGGGGCTTGGACTTATCCTGTCGGAAAAATATCACCTGAAGTTCAAAAACTTTTAGAAACAACTGAGCGTGCGCTATTTAAAGGAATTGAAAAAATGATACCCGATACTCTGCTTGAAAATGTTTCGGGAGCAATTGAAGATGTTGCTGTTGAGGGCGGATACGGAATTGTAAGGCAATACGGCGGTCACGGCGTAGGGCATGAAATGCATGAAGAGCCGTTTTTGTTTAATTACAGAACTAACTGTACAACCGTAATTAAGCAAAATTGCGCTATAGCAATTGAGCCGATGTTAAATCTGGGATGCGATGAAGTTCATACGCTGGCTGACGATTGGACGGTTATAACGGATGATAAAAAACCTTCGGCGCACTTTGAGCATACGGTTATCGCAACGGAAGAAGGACCTTTGATTACAACTGTTTTATTATAAATTTACAAGGCGGGCTTAAAATGAAAAATGATAATAAACAGGAAATATTTGTCGTAATATCCATGCAGCGTTTTGGAGATAATCTTGTTGTAAATTCTCTTTTCCAAAATATAAAAAGACTTTATCCGAAATCCAAGACCGTATATATTGTAAATAAACCTTATTATGAAGCTGCAAAGTATCAAAAAGATGTAGATGAAACAATAATATTTGACAAAGATGCACAGCACAAAGGAATACTCGGAATGTTAAAATTTGTAAGGCAGTTTCCTTACAAAAATATCAAATGTATATTTAAAACTTATAAAAAAGAGCGTGCGGATATTATCGCATTTTTACTGCATCCTGAAAAAATCATCACAGGGAATTTTAATATACCTCTTGAAGGGACTATTCATCAGAAAATCAGCCGGCTTTTAAAAAAGATAACAAACGAGGAAATTATCGATCTGCCGATTAAATATTACGCTGATTATAAGATAGATGAGAAATTTAAAGATATTTTTAAAAACAATAAAAAATACATTGCGCTGTGCCCGATTTCAAGTAATATCCGGAAGAATATGCCTTTTGAAACTGCGTTTGAATTAATTAAAAAGCTTAAAGAAAATGAATATGAAGTTATTTTTCTGGGTAAGGGACAAGAAGCACAGAATTTTGCTTTTCAATTAAAAGAGGCAAATTCTCAATTTATAGATTTGATTGATAAAACAACAATTTATGAAATGGCTCAAATTTTGCGAAATTGCGAAGGGTTAATCAGCGTGGATACCGGAACTATGCACTTTGGCTATGCAAATGATGTTCCTGTTGTGTGTTTATTTTATGCTTCAGAAAATAAAAACGATTGGGCACCGAGTGAAAAAATCTATCCTCATACGATTTTGCCAAAGGAAAATACGGTTGAATGTATTTATAATTCGCTTTTAGAAGTTCTTGAAAAAACTAAATTATTAAAAAAATCATAGAACTATTTTTAAAAACAGGGGAATTAAAAAGGCGCTCAAAATTCCTACGATTACAAGAGCCAGAGAAGAAAAAACAATTTGTTTTTCTTTTTTAAGTTCAACGCATTTGGATGTTCCGATTATGTGGCTTGCGCAACCGATTGCAAGACCTATTGCCGTATCATTTTTGACTTTTATTAATTTTAAAATTTTATGACCGAACATAGCTCCGAAAACCCCTGTCAAAACAACAACGCAGGCAGTCAGCTCGGGGATTGCTCCTATGCTTTTTGAAATTTCTATTGCAACGGGTGCTGTGACCGATTTAGGCATGAGCGATTCTGTTATATTCAATTGAGTTTTGCATAATACGGCGAACGCATAAGTTGCGGCAATTGAAACAAAGGTTGCAATAACAAATGCAAGATAAATTATTCTTTTGTTCTTTTTTAAAAGATTGATATTTTTATAAATAGGATAGCCGAGCGCAATTGTAGCGGGAATTAAAAACAAAGTCAGATATTTTGCCGAAGCATTATATAAATTAATATCGATTTTGAAAATTTCCAAAGTTAAAATAAGACAAAGCCCTGAAACAACAATCGGAGGAAACAGCTTTAAAAACGGTATATTTTTATATTTTTGCGCCAGTTTAAAATAAACCAGTGAAGCTATAAAACCAAAAGGATTAATCATTTTAATTTCCTTATTCTGTATAATCTTAAATATTTCAGCCCGTTTTCGACAAAAAGTCCGACGGTAACTATCACAAATGTTGTAACAAGAAAAACAGCCAAAAATATTATAAGAAAATTTTTTTCTAAAATTGCTTTATAAGAAATTAAGCCGACTATAAAAGGGACAAGAAACATCGCCATGTTGTTAATTAAGAAATTACAGGCGGATTTAATCCGCTTTTCTTTAACAATTCCTAAAATAAGCGCCAAAGAGAATAATACAAGTCCGATAACGGCGGGAGGAAAATTAATTTTTAAAAGTCTTAGCAGATAAAAACTTATAAAATAAAATATAAGCAAAATTAAAAATCCGAAAATAAAATCAAAAACTGAATTTAAAAAAGTTATAATTTTCTTTTTCATAAAACACGCTATGTTGCAATAGCTCAAGGCTCAAAAAATGGGTCCGGTGGGATTCGAACCCACGACCAAGAGATTAAGAGTCTCCTGCTCTACCAGCTGAGCTACAAACCCAAATTCTAGAAATAATATAATACAAACTAAATTAAAAAACAAGAATTCAGTTAAAAAAATAACAATTATTAATTTACTTTTTTATAATTAATAAATCTACACTTGACATGATAAATAAAACCCGCTAAAATTTGTATTAAAGGGGGAAGATGAAAAATAAAGAAAACAATTGTAAGATTAATGAAAAAGAAGAAATAATAAAAGAATTTTCAAAAATTCTTTATAATAAAAATGAAAACGATTTAATTGTCGCAAAAGGGGTTACGGATTTTATATTTTCACTTGATAATTACAGCCTGCAAAGTCAAAAGTTTACTTCAAAAACTTTAAAAATAAGAGATAAGGTATTAAACAATCAAAAACTGTCTTTGGTGTTTAAAGATATAGAAAAAATTATTGATAAAAAGGATGTAAAATTTATAATGGCAGAGTTGAAAAATTCATATTCGAATTTGCTGAAAGAAATGTTTAATTTTACTTTAAAAGCTTTTGGGGTAAAGTGCAAAAATGATTTGCTTGAGACATTTTTAAATTCAAAAGAATACATAGAAAATCCGCAGTTAAAGGCTTTATTTGAAAATATTAATAATTCAATTAATGATAAAATTTTTACGGAAAAAATTGCAAGTGAAATAAATAAAAATAAACATCCTAAAAATTGGAATAGTGAAGATTTGGCAAATTTTAAGATTAAAATAAAGGAGCTTGGTTTTAAATTTCAAATAATAGCTACAACAACTCATTATTCAAACATAACAATGAATACAGCAACACAAAAGTTATTTTTAAAAATTTTAGAATTAAACTTGCCTCAGAGAAATGTTTTGTTGAGAAATCTTGTAAATGAAAGTATATAAGCTTATAGCTTTTCGATTGTAGTTTTAAATTAAGCTGAACAGGTTATTTCTTTTCAACGCAAGACCTTTTGCACCGTTCGCATTGCTCCTGTGGAAATCAGAGATTTCCACGTCGCCGTCGTAGTGTTCCAACTCGTTTGCTCCCCGCAAACTCGCTTGGGAACATCAGCTTCGCGTTTTTTCCGCCTGACAAATCAAAGATTTGAAACGGCGGATTCGTAGTGCTTAACTCGCTTGTTCATCACAAGCTCGTTATCGCACCGGCTTCGCGTTAAAAAATGTCCACGGGCGGATTCGAACCGCCGACATCCACCTTAGGAGGGTGACGTTCTATCCATCTGAACTACGAGGACATTTAAAATAATTCTAACATAAAAACAAAAAAGGTGCGCTTAAATATGCGCACCTTTTCAATGTATGATTTTAATTTATACGTTTGCTTTTGCTCTCGGGCCTGCATTAACAATTTCGCAAGGCATATTCGGATATTTTTTGGCAAAGTTATCCGCAAACATTTGAGCAAGTTTGTTTGCACTTTCGTCGTACGCATTTTTATCCGCCCACATTCCTCTTGCATCCAGCATTTCGTTGGGTACGTCGGGACAAGAAGTAGGATAATCAACATTAAATACATCATGATGTTTAAATTCGACATTATCAAAAGAACCGTTTAGAGCAGCCGTTACCATTGCACGGGTATATGATAGTTTCATTCTCTTAGCGCCCGATGCGGCAGAACCGCCTGCCCAGCCCGTATTTACAAGATAAACTTTTGTTCCGTATTGGTCTAATTTATCTCCCAGCATTTTTGCATAAACTGAAGCATCCATCGGCATAAAGGGTTCGCCAAACAAAGTAGAGAATGTCGGTTGAGGTTCCGTAACGCCTCTTTCCGTTCCTGCAAGTTTGGAAGTGAAACCTGTTACAAAGTGGTACATTGCAGCGTTTTTATCCAATCTGGAAATAGGAGGTAAAACTCCGAACGCATCGGCAGTTAAAAATACAACAACTTTCGGAATTCCGCCCATAGAAGGCACTTGAGCGTTGTTAATATAATCAACGGGATAACCTACACGGGTATTTTCGGTTAAAGAGCCGTCATTAAAATCAAGCTCTCTTGTAGTGTCGTTCATTACAACATTTTCAACCAAAGAGCCGAATTTAATTGCGTTATAAATATCGGGTTCGTTTTCGGCGCTTAGATTAATACATTTTGCATAGCATCCGCCTTCAAAGTTGAATATTCCGTCAGGTGACCAGCCGTGTTCGTCGTCTCCTATCAGTTTTCTTGCAGGGTCAGCAGAGAGCGTTGTTTTTCCTGTTCCCGATAAACCGAAGAATACTGCCGTTTCACCTGTTTGAGGATCCATGTTTGCACTGCAGTGCATCGGAAGAACATTTTTCTTTGTCATAATGTAGTTCATTGTAGCGAATACTGATTTTTTGATTTCGCCTGAGTATTGAGAACCGCAGATTATGATTGTGTGAGCTTCGTAATCGATTGCTATGCAAGCTTCGGAATTAACTCCGTCAACAGCAGGGTCACATTTAAAACCGGGTGCGCAAAGAATTGTATAATCAGCTTCTCCGTAGTTTTGAAGTTCTTCTTCAGTCGGTCTTATAAGCAATTGGTGAATAAATAAATTTTGGCTTGCAAGTTCGTTTATTACTCTGAATTTTTGAGTATAGTTTTTATCCGCACCTGCAAAACCGTCAAAAATAAATACATCTTTACCTTGAAGGTAAGAAATCATTTTATTTTTAATAGAGTCAAATTTTTCTCTTGAAATCGGACGGTTTACACTTCCCCATGCAATTTCATCGTGAACACCTTGAGTATCAACGATAAATTTATCTTTAGGTGAACGACCGGTGTATTTTCCCGTTGTTACAACAAGAGCACCTGTTTTTGACAATTTGCCTTCTCCTCTTTGAAGCGCAAATTCGGTTAATTGAGCGGGTGTTAAGTTGCGATAAACCGCTTTTGGGTTAGTTATACCCATTTTTTCAATACCATAAGTTTCCATCTGGATTTTCCTCCTGTAATTTATTTATAAACACGATATTAGTTCTTTTTTGGTGTATCTGATACACTTTTATAAACACAGTATAGCAGAAACAAGAAAAATAAATATTCTTTTAATATATGATTTTATTGTTATTTAAGTTCGATTGCTTCTTTTGTTAAATAATCAAAAAAATGCAAATCATGTTTGTTAATTGAAAAATCAGCTATTTCATCATATTGCGCATTTCCTTTTATGGTGGCGCAAAATTCCGTATTATTAAATTTAAAAAATAAATTTCTGTGCGAACCGAGATTTTCCTCAAAGGTAATCTTGGAGCTGAATTTTATTGTATTAAAATGATAATTCGGATTGGATTTGACAACTATGTCTTCGCTTCTGACCCCTATTAAAATTTTTGTCGAATCAACAAGTTTAATCGGAACTATATCTTCATCAAGAACCGTATCTCCGAAATAAACCTTTCCGTTTCTAGTGCACCCTTCAATTAAATTCATGGGATGTGTCCCCATAAAAGTTGCAACAAAAGTATTCTTGGGATGATGATATATATTATAAGGGTTATCCGCTTGCTGTATAATACCTTCATTTAATACAACTATTTTATCGCCCATGGTTAAAGCTTCCGTTTGATCGTGCGTGACGTAAATAAAAGTGGTTTTTAATTTTTGGTGAAGCTTTTTAATCTGCGCTCTCATTTCCGTTCGCAATTTGGCATCTAAATTTGAAAGCGGTTCATCCATTAAAAAAACGTCAGGCTCGCGAACAATCGCACGTGCAAGGGCAACTCTCTGCCTTTGACCGCCTGAGAGCTCTTTTGGTCTTGCGTTAAGATAATCTTCAAGCTTCAAAATTTCAACCGCACGGGAAATTCTGCGTTCTATTTCGCACTTGGCAACGTGGCGGACTTTTAATCCGAGAGCTATATTTTCTCTTACATTCAAATGGGGATACAGAGCGTAACTTTGAAAAACCATTGCAATATTTCTGTCTTTGGGACTTACATTATTGACAATTTTATCTCCGATTTTAATATTTCCTTTTGTTTGTTTTTCAAGACCCGCAATCATTCTGAGAAGGGTTGATTTTCCGTAACCGGAAGCACCCACCAATACGACAAATTCGCCGTTTTTAATTTCAAGGCTGATATCCTTTAAAATTTCTTTTTTACCAAAATTTTTTGAAACATTTTCTAAAATAACTCCGGCCATCTGTTTCCTCGATAAATTTTAATTATCTTAATGGTAACACAAAAGTAAACATAGTGCCAAAATTTTGTTTGGAATAAACCCAGATATCTCCTTTAAAATCGGTTATGTAACTTTTCAAAAGATTTAAAGAAGCTTTAAGACCGATTGGGCGCTTTATTGGGGATTTGTAGTAAGTATTAAAAATGTTATCAAGCTCTTCTTGCGAAAATACCAAATCCGTAATTTTTGCTTCAACAAGAACATAACGCTGAGAATCAAGCGAATCGTTTGCTTCAAAATCCATTGTTTTAAGAAAATCAACCGGAGGATGACCTATATTAAGTGAACATTTTCCTAAATTTGCAAATCTGATAAAAATATCCATTATGCTTCTTAAGATATATTCAACAATTTCGCTGTCCAAATAGCAGTCTCTTTCGGTAAGCTTTGAATAATCCAAAGAAAAGATAATTTTTCTGTCTTCAATATCTTTTTTATACACTCTTTCAATTGATTTAATTAAAGAAATTAAATCGAACATTTTATTATTGTATACAAATTTTTTTGATTCCGCTCTAAATAATGTAAAAAGCTTTTCTAAATCGTAACTCAGGTCTTTGGAATTTGTATTTATTAACTTTAAATATTTCTCTTGTTTTTCGGACAAAGCCCCGCCGATACCGTCCAAAAGTGCTCGTGAGAAACCGCAGATAGTTGTAAGATTGGACAAAACGCCGCCTGAAGCTTCAATTAAAAATTCGTTTTTACCTTCGATTATTTTTTGTGCAACCTCGTATTTTTCCGTTATTACTTTTTGTTCTTTTTTATATGCGGTTACATTTCTAACGCATACATATACGTTGTCCAATTCAAGATTTCTGTTTACCGTTACTTCCAGCAAACAAGGCATTTCATCTTTGGCTTTGGGAACGGATTTTACCTGTCTTGCACGATTATCCTGCAAAATATCATTTAAAACATTCGTACCGTCTTCCACAAAATCGGAAAAATAATTTCCTATAATATCAAATTTCCTTGCCTTAAAAATTTCCAAAACTTTATTGTTTACATCGACAATTCTTCCGTCTTGTTCTAAAACAAAAATCCCGTCCGGCAATAAATCAAAATTGGTGTTGACTTTCTCAGCTTTCAAACAATTCAATAAATTCATATCGTATCTTATATAACCTATTAAAAACATGTAAATTCTATCATGGTTTATTTCTAAACAAAAGTTGTAAGAACTTAATTCTTTGTAATTATTAACAATTGGCGCAAATGTTGTTAAACTGTATGTTATAGTAGGATGACCATGAACTTTTTTGATATAAAAAAAAAGAAAAATGCGGTTATATTTTTAATAAACTGCGAAATTATAGATGATTACTTCATGACCGATTTTGAAAAAAATATAAATTCTTCGGACAGAATTGGTCTGGATATGAAAAATGTTAAAACAATAAAATCTTTTAAATTTATTAAGCTTTTGGGATTAAATAAATTTAAATTATTTAATCTGAGTTCGGAAATGCTTGCTTTTATTATGCTTATTTCAAAAGGAGGATATTTAAAAGCATACGTAAACGAACAGGATTTCAATCAAAATAAAAGAGAATTTATTAAAAGAAAATTCTTAATCGTGTAAATGGTATAAAACTGTTTACTAAATTGAAAAAAAATCGTAAAATAGCTTTAAGAATAAGGAATTAAAAAGGAAAAAAATATGAACTTTAAAAAATTTTGTGCATCGTCTCTTATTATAGGTTTTTCGCTTTGCCAAGTTCCGTTAAGCGCTTTTGCTTTTGCTACGGCGGACGGAGAAGTAGAACATATTCAACCTTTAAAAAATTCAAAAATCGACCTTGTTAAAATAACTCCGAGCGGAAATGTTATTCAAAAAGAAAACTGTTTAGTTGTTAATTTTGCACAGAATTTTAATTCAAAATACTATAAAACAGGGGATTATGTCCAATTTACCTTTGAAAATGATTTAAGAACTCAGGAAGGAACTCTTTTAATTCCCTGCAACTCATCTTTAATCGGCAGAATTTCCTGTATTGAACCTCCTAAATGGTTTTCCAGAAATTCAAAAGTATATATAGAATTTACTCATATTGTACTTCCCGATTCGACAAATATTCCCGTAGCCGTAGGAATTGCGGGTAAAAAAGATTATCTTCAGGAAGGTGCTAAAGAAACGGCGGGAAAAATTGCAGGCTACACATTAGCAATAGGCGGTGTAGGTTCGGGCTTAGGCGCTGCAATCGGTGTTGCGGCAGGTCATACGATAACGGGTCTTATTATCGGCGGTTCTGTCGGAGGCGGAGTAGGGCTTGTTTCGGGAATAGTTTCCCCCGGACTTCACTATAAAGCTAAAAAAGGAGAAAGTGTTGTTGTTGAGCTTAAGGATAATTTAAAATTACCTTCTCAACAATAAAAGTTAACGAACTTTATTTTCCTGACCTCTTATAAGACGTTTAATGTTTTCTCTGTGCAGATAAACAATATATATTCCTGCAAATGCGCAGTATGCAACATAAAAAGGCGGATTTTTAAACAAGTACATTAAAAACGGCGAAGCTAAAAGCGCACAAATTGAGCCTAAAGAAACATATCTTGAAAAATAAGTTATAACCGCCCATATAAGAGCTATTAATATACCGACTGCGGGATTTAGCGCAATTAAAGTTCCGACACCCGTTGCGACGGATTTTCCCCCTCTCAATGGCAGATATAGAGGTTTTGAATGACCTATAATAACAAATATGGCGCTTATTACGGCATATAAACCCAGAGCATCAACGGATAATAATTTAGCAAACGCAACGGGTATAATCCCTTTAACGGCGTCAATTATCATAACAATAAAAAACCATTTTTTGCCCAAAACTCTTTTAACGTTTGTTGCGCCTGTTGAGCCCGAACCGATTGTTCGTATGTCTTGATTGGTTTTAATTTTAACAATTAAATAACCCGTGGGAATTGAACCGATTAAATATGCAATAAGCGCAAAAAATATTGCTTTTAAAATTATAAACATGTTTTATTTTTCTCCTTTTTGCCTGTAGGAAACAACAATGGGCACACCCTCAAATCCGAAATTTTCTCTTAATTTATTCAACATATATCTTTTATAGTGTTCTTGAATAAGCTCTTTGTTATTAATAAAAATAACAAAAACGGGAGGATTATTTTTTGCCTGAGTGGAATAATAAATCCTCAAGGTTTTTCCTTTTACGGAAGAGGGAGGATTTAAATTATATGCTTCGTTTACAACTTTGTTTAATAATCCTGTTGAAATTCTTTTTGAACGCTGTTGTTGAACTTCAAGTGCAGTTTTAAAAATATTATCCAATCTTTGACCCGTTTTGGCGCTTATAAAGATTTTTCTTGCATAGTTTAAAAAAGGAGCATTTTTTTCAATATCCTGCTCGTATTTATGGGTTTGAACATTTTTAATTAAATCCCATTTATTAAAAGCTAAAATAAGCCCGCATCCGCTTTGCTCGGCAATTGAAGCTATTTTTTTATCCTGATCGGATAAACCCGAGGTGCTGTCTATTACCAAAAGTGCAACGTCGCATTTTTGGATGGCTTTAATTGCTCTGTCTACCGCAAACATTTCAACACCGTAATCAACTTTTGATTTTTTTCTGATACCTGCCGTATCGATTAGTCTGTATGCTTGATTTTCAAAAACAATTTGCTCGTCTATTATATCTCTTGTTGTTCCGGAAACGTCGGAAACAATTGCTCTTTGTTTTTTTAAAAGATTATTCAGGATGGAGCTTTTACCCGCATTCGGCTTGCCTATAATTGCAATTTTAATGGCATCATCTTGAATTTCCGCAGTTTTCTCTTCTTCAATATCTTTTGTTATTATGTCCAACAGGTCGCCTACTCCGCCGTCGCCATGAAGAGCTGATAAAAGATGCATATTATCAAAGCCCAAAGCCCAAAATTCGCTTGCAAGGTCCTTTTGCGAAGGACTGTCCACTTTATTAACAACAAGCAAAACATCTTTTTTAATTTGGCGAAGTTTATTTGCTATATCGTAATCATAAGGATTTAAGCCTGTTTTTACATCCGTGACAAATAAAATTAAGTCTGCTTCACTAAGCGCTATTTCAACTTGAGCATTTATATTTTTAACAAATTCATCTTCATTATTTTCGACAATACCGCCCGTATCAATCAGGACAAAATTTCTGCCCTGCCAGCAAGCATCGATATATATTCTGTCTCTTGTAATATTTGGTTTATCATCAACAATGGATAATCTTTTTCCTGCCATACGATTAACAAGAGTAGATTTTCCGACATTGGGACGGCCTATTACAGCTAT
>CANQAW010000032.1 GCA_947589525.1 Candidatus Gastranaerophilales bacterium | reverse complement strand
TAGATTGTCTTGAGCCTTCGGGGAAATCATAAACGGAAAGCGAATAAACAAGCCCTTTAGAAGAGAAGAAAAGAACTTTATCGTGCATCATTGCAGTAAAGAAATGAGCAACGTCGTCATCTTCTTTGGTTTTCATTCCGCCTTTTCCTCTTGTTGCCCTATTTTGGCGAACAAAGGTATCAAGTGAAATTCTTTTAATATATCCTTGACGGGTGATAAATACTGCCATTTGAGTATTCGGAGTTAAATCTTCAACCGTGACTTCTCCTTCTTCGGGAATAATCGCTGTTTTTCTTTCGTCTCCGTATTTTTCCTTGTCTTCAAGAAGCTCAACTTTAATTAAAGCGAGAATTTTTTCTCTTGAAGATAAAAGTTCTTCGTATTCTTCAATTTTCTTTAATAATTCAGCATGTTCCGCTCTGATTTTATCTTGTTCCAAACCTGTCAAACGTCTTAATTGCATTTCAAGAATTGCGTTTGCTTGTTCACTATCAAGTCCGAAACGGTTAATTAAGCCTTCACGGGCGCTATCCGTATTTGGAGATTTTTTGATTAATTCGATGACTTCATCAAGCGAATTAAGCGCAATCATTAAACCTTCCAAAATATGCGCTCTTGAGCGGGCTTTTTTCAAGAAAAACATTGTTCTTCTTGTGATAACATCCACTCTGTGTTCGACAAATTCCGATAAAACTTCGTATAAGTTTAATAATCTCGGCTGCTGGCCTACAAGGGCTACCATATTGAACCCGAAACTTGTTAAAAGAGCAGTTTGTTTATATAGGTTATTTCTTACGACATCGGGTTTTGCATCTCTTTTTAATTCGATTACAATTCTCATACCTTCTCTGTCGGATTCATCTCTTAAATCGGATATTCCTTGAATTTTGCCGTCTTTTACAAGTTCCGCTATTTTTCGAATTAATTCCGCTTTATTGACCTGATAAGGAATTTCCGTTACGACAATGGCGCTTTTTCCTCTGCCTTGAAGTTCTTCAATTGAAGAAACAGCTTTCATTTTAATTGAGCCTCTGCCTGTTTCATAGGATTTTTTGATTTCGGATGTTCCGACTATTGTAGCGCCTGTCGGGAAATCAGGACCTTTGATATATTGCATTAACCCTTCCGTTGTAATATTGGGGTTATCAATTAGTGCTATTGTTCCGTCTACCACTTCATTTAAGTTATGAGGAGGTATGTTTGTTGCCATGCCGACAGCGATACCTGATGTTCCGTTTAATAAAAGCATAGGTAGTCTTGTAGGCAAAACGGAAGGTTCTTCCAATGAACCATCAAAGTTAGGGATAAAATTAACCGTTTCGCAATCAATATCAGCCAGCATTGCGGTTGTGATTTTGTGCATCCGAGCTTCGGTATAACGCATTGCGGCAGCGCCGTCACCGTCCACCGAACCAAAATTTCCGTGACCGTCCACCGTCAAATATCTGGTTGAAAAATCTTGAGCCATACGAACCAGTGCTTCATAAACGGAACTGTCGCCGTGGGGATGATATTTACCTAAAACTTCCCCTACTATTCTTGCGCATTTTTTAAACGGTTTATCAGGGGTCATTCCAAGCTCGTTCATTGCAAAAAGAATGCGCCTGTGAACGGGTTTTAAACCGTCTCTTACATCAGGCAGAGCACGACCGACGATTACGCTCATTGCGTAATCTATATAACAACGTTTCATTTCTTCTCTAATATTAACGGGGATTACTTTCCCGTCATCAAATAAGCTTGTTTGAGCCAAAATTCAACTCCTCTTAGTCTGTATAATAAGATTATATAACAAATACAAAATAATCGCAAAAAACAAATACTTAATTTGTATGTTGCGTAAACTTTTAAAAATGATATATTTTGCCTATGAAAAAAGGTATATGGCCAAGTCAATATTTTCATAAACCCGACTCCGACAAGCCGATTGAGCAGATTTGGGATGATATTGACAACTATTCGTTTGAAGAAATGTATGCCAAAGAAGAAAAGCATAAGGATATTGATTTTGTAATTCCTCTTCCTCCCTTAAATTACCGCGGAAAAAAAACAAAAGGAATTTTTTATTCTCAAGGAGTTGATGTAATTTTAGAAAAATTTCCGAGGCTGAGAGAAATATTCTTTGCAGTTGCAAATTCCATGTTTGCAAGTTATCCTTGGGCAGAAGGAGCGGATGCGTTTTTTTGCTGTTATAAAAATGAAAAAAGAGAACAGTATTATATTTCTAAACATCCCGAGCGCAAAGGGACGTATTTTCTTCCTTTGCAGGATGCTGATTATTTAAATGAATATTATATGGCGCCGACTTTTTATGCCAAAAAAACAATAGATGTTTTTTGCGTTTCAACCGCATATCCCGTTAAAAATATGCCTATGATAGCACGTGCGCTGAAAGCTTATGAACAAAAATACGGAAGAATTCTGAAAGTTACCTATGCAGTGGGTTCAAGGCTGGCAAAAAGACTTGATGACGGTACAATGGATTACAGTGCAATGCGTTTTGATGCCGTAGAACAATTGGACAGGGTTAAAGAAATTTTAGGCGGAGATATCAAAAAATATATTGATTTTTATCCTTATATAGAATATAAAGATTTGGCAAAATACTATTCAAGCGCAAAATGCTGTGTGCTCGCTTCTTTAATGGAAGGCAAAAATCGTTTTATTTCGGAAGCCATGAGCTGTAATACTCCAGTAATCGTATTTAAAGATTTTAATAAATATGCCCGCGGAAATTACCCCGTATTTTTTGAAAATTCGGGTGAATATGTTGAAGAATATACTCCGGAAGCGCTTGCCGATACTATTTATAAAGTTATTTGCAACCCTTTAAAATATGAGCCTCGAAAAAATTATTTAAAATACGGCGGAAGAAAAAATTTTGTAAATACAATAACGGATGCAATTCCTTATTTTAAGGAGAATATTCCGAATTTTGAATACGGAAGAATTCACGAAAATGTTTGGGTCGATCTTGCTTGTCAGATTAACTACCAACTCGGTTTTCATGATTTTCTCTACGGCGCAAATCCTGCCGTATCGTATGTTAGAGGTATGGATAGAATAAGCTCTTTGATTGAGTTTTATTATTCGAGATTCGGTATAAAATAATTTATTAATTTTTGTAAAAAATATGCTATAATTGTTATAATTCATGCAAAAATTTGTCTTTACAGGTATTTATAAATGTGTGTAAAAGGCGGTTAAAATGACTACAAATTTAAACAGTAATATTGCTTCTGTACCTATTAACAATAATTTTAAAGCTTTTCAAAAAAAAGCTGTTCCGGCTCCCGTTATGAGCTCAAATGCTCTTGATAATTCGCAAAATGCGCAAGAAAATAAACAATCCGGAAAAAATCTGTTAAAAGACAAATATACAAAGGCTAAATTAAAAGTTGTAAATGTTTTCAAAGGTTTCAATAATATTAAAGATGTTTCCCAAGGTGTTGTTAAAGGTGTGGCAGGCGGTGCTTCCACGGTTCTTGCAGTCGGTGTTGTCGGTAAAAATATTAAAAATACCAAGAATTTTAATTTATTCGGCATAATTTCGGGCGTTGCAAAAGATTTGTCAGGTGCGGTGTATTCGGCATTTAAATTTATTCCCGACTTGTTTACCAAACCTTTGGTTGAAGATTTAAAAAATATATTGGGCTTGGCTCCGAAATTTTATACAAAATATATGGTTAACAATAAAGGAATTGCGGCTCTGGCAACGATTTGCGGTCTGTCAGTATTTGCTTTTAATGTTTTAAAAGGCAAAATTAATGCAAACAGAGATAATGCAAATGTAGACCACAGTGTAAATACAGGTCATATCCCCACTAAAATCCGCTAATCAAAAAAGCTTGTTTTGTACAGGCTCGGCTTCCAGCAAGTCTTCAATTTTGCATTCCAAAATATCACAAATTTTATCGAGATTAATATAAGACGGCTGAGTTCTTCCTTTAGCCCAAGAATATACGGTTTGCTGCGGTATATTAAGAAGCTGTGCGAGACGATAAAGACTGTAATTCTTTTTTTGCTTTGCCGTTTCTTTGATTTTTACTTTCATAACAAGTGAATTATAACCGATTACTTAATTATTTTAATTATTTTTCCGCTTTTTTTCAACTGTTTAGAGGAAAAAACAAAAAATTTGTTAATAGTTATAAATATGTTGCGTTATAATATAATCATGGTTTAAAATTATAAATATTGTAATTTGAGGATATGAAATGAGAAAGTTAATTATTCTTCCGGTAGTTTTTTCTTTGGCATTGAGCATGGCAGCATATAATGCTGCAAACGCTGACGGAGAAAATCAATATACAAACGTAAATCAAAATACATACACTACGGATAAATTTTCCGGAGCCGATATAGGTTTGCCCGTTGCTTCAACAAGCGTTAGAAATGCATCTCAGCCTAATTATCAAGATTTCTGGAAGCCCTTTTTTGAGTTTTATGATAAAAAGAATTACCTAGGTGCTCTTTCTGTTTTGGAAACTGCAGGTCAAAAAAATATAACTCAAAAAGATGCGGTAAGTTACTATAGTGCTATATGCTACCATAATTTGGGATATTTAGACCTCGCTAAACAAAAATACTCGGAAGCTATTTCCAATTCGGATAAATATACCGATGTTGCATATTATTCAAAAAAAGCCGTAGCCTGCATGGATGATCCCAAATCACCGGAATGTACCGGTATTGAATTAAAGCCCGAATATACGGAAATGGAAAAATTACAACAAAGCAGAATAAAACAGCTTGAAGAACAGGTTGCGGATTTGGATAAAAAATTAAATCCGCCAAAAGTAATAGTAGAAGATGATATTACTAAATTTATTAAGTCAAATCAAAGAATACATCCTTCCGCAATGGATAGAATTACTACCGAAAGAATGGAAAGAAGGTTACAGGAAGCCGAATACGCAAGAAAACAAAATGCTCAACAACAAAAGTAATTAGCTATTGCCAAGGAAAGAAAATGACAGTTAAAGATACGGACACGGATACAATAACGTTAGAAACCAAAAAATTCGGGGTTGTCACGATAAATAAAACCGCAATTTTCGAGTTTATATCCCCAATTATAGGTTTTAACGACTTAAAAAAATATACAATAATTGACTACAAACCGAACTCGCCTTTTAAATGGCTGCAGTCATTGGAAGACAATGAGCTTGCATTCCCCGTAACATTATGCAGTTTCTTTAATATAGATTATCAATTTGATATTCCCGATGAAGAAGCACAAAAGCTTGACATTAAAGATTCAAACGATGTATTTGTATGTAATATTGCAAATATTCCCTCCTCTAATCCGAGAGGAGCTACAATAAATATGCTTGCTCCCATTGTAATAAATCTTCAAAACAAAAAGGCAATGCAATTAATTTTGAAAAATACCGATTTTCAAGTCAGGTATAAACTTTTTGAAAATGATGAAACGAAAGAGTAAACAATGCTCATTTTGACGAGAAAAATTAACCAAAAACTTATAATTAACGACAATATTGAAGTCGTTATTCTTGAAAGCTATAAGAATGCGGTCAAAATCGGCATAAATGCTCCGAACAACGTTCAAATATACAGAGAAGAAGTTTATAACGAAATCAAAAAATCAAACAAACAGGCAAATAATATTGATGTGAATATAGTTTCTGATTTAAAACCCGATAAAAACGGGCAAAAGAAATTTGGCGGTTTTGATTTTTAAAAGTTAAAATGAATACGGAAATTAAAAAAGCTAAGCATTTTTTCTACAATAAACAATATGAAAAAGCATTTGAGATTTTTTCAAGCATAAACGAATGTTTTTATGAAGCCGGTTTGTGCGCATTAATGCTCAAAAATGAAAAAACCGCATACAATTATTGGGCTAAAAATAAAAAAAAATGCCCTGCCTGTAATTTTGCTCTTTCGGTTTTAAATTATATTAACTTAAAACCTGCTCAAAAGCCTTCATTTTTTCAAGTCAGAGCTCAGTTAGAAATATTTTTAAATCTTTTTTTGGAAAATGAATTCATAGATTGGGCAGAAAATTTAATTGCAAACTGTGATGAATTTTATGCTTCCAATCCCGAAAGTTACAAATTTATTGCCAGAGCATTATTTTCAAACGGTTACTTTGATTTGGCTCTGCAATTTTTAAAAAAAACTTTACGGCAATATTATTGTGACCCCGAAGCTATGATTATATATTCCCAATGTCAGTTTTTGCTCGGTAATTTAGGCGAAGCATTGGATTATGTTAACAGAATAGATAACATGGTTGACGGATATTTCCCTGCTAAGCTTTTCAGGCTTGTAATAACGGAAGAAATTAAAAAGAAAAATAATTAACAATTATTAATTAAAAATGAACATTTATTGTAAAAGTTTCGTTATAGTTATAAAATGTGTTTGAGGAAAAAAGGAGAAAAACATGAAAAAATTATTAACCTTATTTGCTATATTGGCTCTTTGCGCAAATATGTCTTACGGTGCGGTAAAATCAAGCATTAAAGACCAAATAAAATCGGATATAAACAAAACAAAAGTTGATTTTAAATCCGCAGTAAAGACAGACCTTGAAAATGCTAAAAAACAAAATGACTCACAAGCTCAAGCAAAAAAACAAGAAAAAATCAAACAACTGGATTCAAAAATCAGCGAATTACAAAAAAAAGAACAATCAATTAAAAATGATAAATCCATATCGGAAACTCAAAGAATATTGGAGTTATCAAAAGTTCAGCACCAAATTAACTATTATACAAGACAAAAAGAAGCTTTAAAATAAGCTTAATAACCATAAAAACATTCTCGGGATTTTTTCCCCGAGGATGTTTTTTAATTTGTAAATTCTTTTACAAATATGATAATTTGTAGTATTGTAATAATATACAGAATATACTTGAGGGGTTTTATTTAGTTAATGTCAGATACGAACGCAGTCGTCGTTGTAAGTGATAAGCAGGAATTTCTTAGTCAAATTTCTTCCAAGCTTGTTTTGCTCAGAAATATTGATAAAGTAAGAACTTCTACCGTTGAAGAAGCTCGAAATATGTTCTGCGGTTTTATCCCCAATGTTCTTATTCTGCATTGTTTTGAAAATAATCCTCATATTTTAAGTCTTATTAAATTTATCAAAAATCAGGAAATATACAAACACTTATCCATTCTTCTTATTAATGAAAATTGCTCTCGGGAAACAATAATCGAGGCTTTTGACCTAGGAGTGGAAGATATATTATTTGCGCCGGTTATAGATTATGAACTTCTTATTCGTGTAATCTGGTGCTTAAAAAGAAACGAAACGTCAATTAATCAGGAAACAAAATCGGCATTTCTTGCCGAATTGGGAATAATGACTTCTTTTGACGGTGTTTATTCTCAAAAATATTGCTTTGAATTTTTGAAAAATGAAATCGCACAAACAAGAAAATATTCTCAAAGAGCGTGTATTCTTTTAATATCTTTGGATAAAAAGTCTCAAGATACAAACGATTCTCAAGATTTTATTCCCATTATAAGAAATTCCATACGTTTAAATGACTCAATCGTTATTAAAGATGAAAATAAATTTTATGTATATTTGCAAAAAACAAAATTAAACGGTGCGTATAGCGTTTTTGAAAGAATAAATATGAATTTAGGCTCTTTTAAAGGCGCAAATGCCGGAGTTGTCGAAATTCAGGATCAGAAATTTGAAGACATAATTGAAGCGCTTGATGCCGCATTAAACAAAGCAAATGAAAATACAAATTCTTTAATTGTTGCTTCGGATTTTTACGAAGATGATAATAAACAACAAATTCAGACGGATAAAATTGATAAAATACAAAAGCAAATAAATGAAATTGCTTATGCCGATTCTGCAAAGCCCGAACAGACAAAAAAACTGGATACTAATTCCATAAAACTTTTTAACCAAACTTATCAACGAAAAATAAAAGTTGTTGTTGAGCCTATATTTAAAAAGTTTGAAAGTATTTTAAGAACAAAACAGCAGGATTTTGCAATTAATTCTTATGTGGGCAATAAATCCGTGTTTAGTGTTTCATTCGGCGAATTAAGCGCATCTTTTTCTCTTGAGTATAACGGTGTGGACAGCGTTGCAATTTGTCTTGTGATTTTAGATAATGAACATAAACGTTTATTTGAAACGGAAAAGGTTGACTTTACAATTTTGGATTACAGAAAAGTTTCACTAATGCTGGGCGAACTTATAGATAAATTTTTCGTCATATTAAAATCAAAAAATTAATTATTGCTTGTTAAAATTGCTCTAAAAGCAACCAGCCCTCTGATATGTATTCCTTGAGAAGTTTCTCTTTGTTCTTTTGCGATATTAAATATTTTACAAATTCTTTGAATTTCTCTGACATCTTTAATGGAATTTGTAGAATATACATTTTTAACTCTTTCGGGGCAAATATTAAATAATGCGTTTAATTCAACTTCTGTCATGGCTTTTTTCTCTCGATTAACTTTTACCTTATGTATTAATAAAGTCTTTTAAATTATTAAAATTGCAGATTTATAACAAAAATTTACAAAATTTAATCAAAAAGTTAACAATAAAATCCATAAATTATTACGGTAATTATATCTAGCCTAAAAAAGAGAATTGTAGTAAAATTGACTTATGTTAGATAAAAATGCAAAATATGAAATTTTATCTTTTTCAATAGGGGATACCAAAGCAGGCACAAAAATGGGCAAGATGCAGTTGAAGAATCTTGAAAATTCTTCAATTTTAAATTGTGTTCTTTGGGAAGAAACGCTTAACAGAACGGATGACATTTCAACAAGAGTCGGAAACATTATTAAAATAATTACGGCAAGTTATAACGAAAAATATAACAACTGTCTTTTGAATAACTTTGAGGTTATTGAACAGGCAACACTCGGAATTGATGAAGAAAAAAGACAGGAATATTTTAATAAAATTATCTCAACGGTTGAAGAATTTAAAAATGAAAAACTTAAAAATTTTGTTTTGGAAAATTTAAGAAAAAATGAAACCGCCTTTAAAAATGCTCCCGCAGCAAAACAAATGCACCATAATTACATAGGCGGTCTTGTTGTGCATACTTATGAGTGTGTTGAGCTTGCAAAAGAAATTCTTCCGAAATTAAAAAAATATTTGAACAGAGAAGAAGTTTTATCTGCCTGCATATTGCATGATATAGGAAAAATTTTCGAATATGATATTAATCTTGAATCAGGTATGATTGAATATAACGAACAATTCAGAAAAGATTGGCTTTCTCATTCGCAGTTTGGATATACTTTGTGTATGTCTAACGGTTTTTATAATGTTGCAAAAATGATTGCATCTCATCACGCAAGAGCGGATTGGGGCGCTATGATAGATTTGGGAGAAAGGGATTTAGAGCCTTTTTATTATATAATTCATCACATAGATGATTTAAGTGCTAAGTTTGGTGCAACAAGCGTTAATGATATTAAAAATTTAAAAGGACTGTAAAATGAAACTTATTAAAATATTATTTTTATGTTTATGCATATTTTTATTTCAAAAGGCATACTGTGCACATCAGCTATACGCAGATATTGACGGAGTTACAATTCCATACGGTACAAAATTGTCGCTGACCTTATCGCACAATTTAAAAAGTTCCAATGTTGTACAGGGAGATATGTTTCAAGCATATTTAAATCAGGATTTGTACGTAAACAATAAATTAATTTTACCTTCAAAAACCATCTTCAGAGGAAGAATATCAGAAATCGTTTACTCAAGAAGATTATCAAGACCCGCAATTATGTATTTAACATTAGATCATTTAGTTACAAAAAACGGCGAGCAAGTCACGCTTAATTCAGGTCTTGCCAGCAGTTTTGATTATAAAATGCTCAATGACGGAGGTCTGACGACAAGCGGAAATTATTTTACTGCGGTTAAAAGAGATGTTAAAAAAGCGGGTTCTATCCTTCCCAGAACAATTAACTGGGGTAAAACGGCAGGGGATAACCTTTTTGTCGGAGCTAAAATACTATTTGTTCCCGTATCGGCTATCGGCGGAACAATAGCCTGTGTCAGCTCTTCCGTTTATAACACCGTTGCCGATTTATTCAGAAAAGGTGATGAAATTGTGCTTAAAAAAGATGAGACTTTTGATATAATTTTATTATCAAATCTTGAAATTCCAAATTAAAAAAAGCTCTTGATTTTCAAGAGCTTTTTTATTGGTTGTATTTTTGTGTTATATCATCATTCCGCCATCTACTTCAAGGACTTGACCCGTGACATAAGTCAAATCAACCGCCAGCGCCTTAACCGCACGAGCGATATCTTCCGGTTGCCCCAGACGTTTCAGAGAAATTAATTTTGCCATTTCTTCGGTATTTGTTAAATCTTTTGTCATATCCGTTGCGATAAATCCTGGAGCAACTGCGTTAACTCTAATGTTTCTTGAACCTAATTCTTTTGCTAACGATTTTGTAAAACCGACAAGCCCTGCCTTAGCGGTAGAATAATTTGCCTGACCCGCATTTCCGTATAACCCTACAACTGAAGTAATGTTTACAATTGAACCTGCTCTTTGTTTCATCATTAATTTAACTACAGGTTTTGAAACATAAAAAATACTGTTTAAATTTGTGTTAATAACATCATTCCATTTTGTTTCATCCATTCTTATGAATAAATCATCTCTTGTGATGCCTGCGTTATTAACCAAAATATCAATTCTTTGATTTTCTTCAATAATCTTTGCTATATTTTCTTCAACTTCTTTTTGATTGGAAACGTCAAATTTGTACGCTTTTGCATTAACTTTGTATGCTTTTATGTTTTCAAGGGTTTCATTTGCCGCTTGTGTGTTGCCTGCATAAGTTATGGCAATATCATATCCGCAAGAAGCAAGTTCAAGTGCGATTGCTTTGCCTATCCCTCTGGAACCTCCCGTAATTAACGCTAATTTGTCGCTCATTTTATACTCCTACCATTAATTCTTCTATTGTATCTTTTAAACTTTGAGAATTTGAAACGTTATATGTCTTAATTTCGGATGAAATCTTTCGGTTTAATCCTGCTAAAACTTTACCGTTTCCAAATTCAATAAATGTATCAACCCCTGTTTCGATTGCTTTTTGAATTGTTTGAAGCCACATGACGGAATGATTAATTTGTGCCGGCATTTTTTCTGCAAATTCAGAGGCGTTTGTCGTTAAGCTTGCATCAATATTTGTTATGACGGGAATTTTTGCATCATTTAAATTAATTGTTTTAACAAAATCGACAAAACCTTCACTTGCTTTATCCATTAATTTTGAGTGAAATCCGCCCGAAACAGCCAAAGGAATAACTTTTCTTACACCTTTTTCTTTTAAAATTTCGCCTGCTTTTTCAACTGCTTCAACTTCGCCTGTTATAACTATTTGCGTTGGGTCGTTATAATTTGCAATTTGGACCAGACCAAATTCACCTGCTTTATCTATTGCTTCTTTTATTGTTTCAATGTTTGACCCTAAAACAGCACTCATTGCGCCTTTTGTTTGTTTTGTAGCTTCATCCATAAGTTCGGATCTTTTTTGAATAGCTTTCATTGTTGTTTCTAAATCCATAACGCCTGCGCAATACATAGCACAATACTCGCCTAAAGAATGCCCCATTACAACACAGGGAATTATATCGCATTTATCTTTAAAAACATTTAAGCAGGCAATTGATGTTGCAACAATTGCACTTTGGGCATTAATGGTTTTTTTAAGTTCTTCCTCAGGTCCTTCAAAGCAAAGCTTTGAAATATTTTTATTTAAAACTTTGTCGGCCGTATCATATACTTTTTTTGCACTTTCAAAATTGTTGTATAAATCCTGACCCATACCGGTGCTTTGCGAGCCTTGTCCCGGAAAAATAAAAGCTGTTTTTTTCATTTTATTTCCTTATTAACCTGTACAATTTTTCTTAAACGGGCTCAAAATTTGTCAATCGGCACTGCTTATTAATTCGGAAATTTTCTTGTTAACTCCCGATTCGACTGCTTCTTTTGCAACCCTGACCGCATTTTTAATTGCATAAGATGAGCTTCTGCCGTGGGAAATTACCGTAATTCCTTTGACTCCCAACAGGAGTGCACCGCCAAACTCCTCGTAATTTATTCTTTTATAAATTCTTTTCATAAAAGGTTTGGCAAGTAATCCTACAATTTTTGATACAAAATCATGTTTAAATTCTTGCTGGATTAACTTAAACAACATCATAGAGCATCCTTCGATTGTTTTTAAGGCAACATTTCCGACAAAACCTTCACAAACAACAACATCGACATCCCCTTGGAATAATTCTTTGCCTTCAATATTTCCGATGAAATTTAATCCGATAGTGTTTTCTTTTAAAAGTTTATATGCATCTTTAACCAGCTGGTTGCCCTTTTCTTCTTCTTCGCCGATATTTAAAACGCCTATTCTCGGAGTATGTCTGTTATAAACGTTTTTTGCAAAAGTTGCGCCCATTGTTGCAAATTGCATTAGCATTTCGGGTGTTGAAGAAGAATTTGCGCCTGCATCAATCAAAATAACAGGTTCTTTTTTGGTGGGAAGCGTTGCAGCAATTGCAGGGCGTTCTATACCTCTAATT
>CANQAW010000031.1 GCA_947589525.1 Candidatus Gastranaerophilales bacterium | reverse complement strand
TGTTATTCTGTGAGAAAGTAATCTTCCGTCTCTTCCGATTGTAAATGTTATTACAATTCTTTTTGAACTGTCGCCTTTGGGAGGAGTCCAATTTCTTTTAATTCTTTGTTCCAAATCACGCATGTAAGGTCCCCAGTTTGGCTGTCTTATAGCGTCAATTCCGGGCGCACCGTTTGGATTACCGGGGCTTGGATTGCCTCCGCCCGAACCGGATGAACCTGATGAACCTCTGTATGCGTATGAGCCTGAGCCTGTAGATGGTCTCGAGCCTGATGGGCCTCCCGAGGATGAACCTGTTTTGGTTGAAAACTTAGGTGATATATTGCTTCCCGTACTTGAACCCGTTCTGGTACCGCTTGTTGATGAACCTGTTTGCGGTCTGTATGTTGAACCGACGGGTGCAGAGCTTGGCGGAACCGCAACTTTAAAAGGACTTTTTGGTGCTGCGGCAAGCTTTGGTGCGGTTGGTTGCACGCTTGGTTTAGCAACCGGCGCTTTTGTCGGCGCTTTAGCCGTTGGAGCTTTTATCGGAGTCGGTTTTTTGACAGGCGCTGTTTGTACATCGGTTGTATGTGTCTTAGGCTGTGGTTTGGTTACCGTTTTTGGTTGAGGTTTAACCGCTGTTTTTGGTTGAGGTTTAAACAACGGTTTTGAAACGGTTTTAGTTTTAGGTTGTTGAATTGTTTTTTTTGGCTGGGGAGAGGCTTGTTTCTGAGCGGTTTTTTTAGGGCTCGGTGCTGGACTCGGCTCTGATATCGAGCGTTTCGGGTCATGCTTTCCTCCCGCCCTTGAATCTCTGTCTGACCTTATTTTTGTATTCGGATTTATGGGTTTTTGGGAATTATTTTGCACCAGTTTAAATTCAACGTCATTAACGGGCATTTTCGGTTTGGGTAAATGCGGATAAAGCATTTCATATATAGTTGCAAACGATACAAATAAAATAATAAATATAATATGAACCGTAACAGACAGAGTTAATCCCTTTAAAGGCTTAATTTCATCTGCACTGTTAAAGAAGTTGGGTAAAGTTGCTCCCGTTTTTTCTTCTTCTTTTATTGATTGTGCTATGTCGTATTTGTTTCTAATCTGTGCCATAATGTTTTCTATCAAATTATCATTTATAAAAAATTAATTTAAATTGCCTGATTGTATGATTTATTGAGCGGTAAGCGTGATAGGCTGATTAAACAATATATTGACTTCGCTGTTAGCGGGAATTATAACATCCTGTCCTTTGTCGGATACTTTTTTAATTGCACCTATTCCTGCACCAACCGCCGTTCCGTATATTGCACCTCTGCCCACGGAACCGCCCGAAAGAGCACCCATTGCCGTTCCGAGTACTGCTCCCGAGCCTGCGCCTATAACGGCGTTTTTTGCATATTCTTTTGCGCTGTCTGCCGTGGTTCCGCCTTTTAAAATACCCGTTGAATCACTTGTAGCTATGACTGCGCTGATTGGAATTATATTATTGTACGGAGTTCTTATTGTCGTAAATTTGATTAAAGTTTTTGCGTTTCTGTTTCCGAAACCTGCTTTATGATTATCAACAACGGTTCCCAATATTTCGCTTCCCGCACTTGCAATAAGAGTGTTGTTATAATAAAAGTCGTTTGTTAAAATTGCATTTACGCTCTGTCCCGTAACAAGACTGTTTGAGTTAATTCCTTGAGATAAGACGGCGGTTGTGGTAATTCCCGCAGGAACAAAAAGAGCATATCCCTGCAAATTGGACTGATTAGCCGGAGTGTTTACTTTGTAATTCGGTTCGGCAATTACATTCAGAGAGAATAAAACGTATAAAAACAAAAATACTGCAATATTTTTAAACATACACTCCTCCTTTATTTAACTTTTGTAACTATATTATCACATTAAAAAAAATCCGGGCAAATTTTTTCCTAAATGTAATAATCGTCATCAAGACGTATTAATACACCGTCTCTTGAAGTAATGCCGACGTGTGAACCGAATTGATATTCTCCGCTCGGAACATATTGCTGTGAAGCGCCGAAGTAATTTCCGTAAACTCTTCTTAAGTGCAATGTTGTGTTATAAGATGCGGGACTTGTCAGCGTTCCGCCTAAAGTTTCGCTTCCGTTCGGAAAAATAACCGTTCCTTGCAAATCTTTTTCCTGTCCGTTTGTTTTAACTATTTTTTTTATTTTTATTCCCATTGCACCGTTAACCCCCAAAACGGGCATTTTTAATAAATTTACATATCCCCAAAAAATATCGCCCTTTTCAATTGCCTTTTGTTCCAATACCCACAAATCACTTTGAGCAATAAAATTTACTATAGAGCCTTCTTCCAGCGAATCCGTTGAAAGAGGAGTTCTTGAATATACTTTTATCAGCGCACCTTTTTGCAAATGCGCTTCGTATGCGTGTGAAACGGGCAATGTAAATATTAATGTTAAAAATATTAAAATAATTTTTTTTACCATAACTCAATATTAATCATTTTTTTCGCATTTTCAACTATTAATATGTATGAATTTTTAATAAAACAATACCAAAATATTTTAAAGTAATTATAATAAACTTATGCAAAATATATATTCAACGTTAAAAACATTGTTTTCCTCAAAAAAAGTAAAATATAGTATTATTGCATCCTTGATACCGGTTTTAATTTTGGCGGTATTGATATTTTTGAAGTTTTTTATTTCTTTTGCGGGACTTGAGAACTATATTTTTGAAAAAACCCGTTTAAAAGTAGAATTTGTTAAACCCAAAGTTTCTTTTAATTTAAAAACGGACTTGGTATTTAATGCCGATGAAATTAACGTATATAATTTTAATAAAACAAAGAAGCTCATATATGTATCAAATCCCGCCTTTACATTTAAGCCCTTATTCTTGGCTGTTAAAAAATTAAATATAAAAAAATTATCCGCCGATAAAATTCAAGTTGATATTTATCGGGATAAAGAAGGCAAAACGGAATTTTTTGAATTATTAAAAAATAACAAAATATTTCTTTCGGATAAAAAACCAAAATTAACAAGATTAAGCTTAAATATTAAAAATATCGATTTTAACTATAAGGATGATTACGAAACCGAAAGCAACATAAATTTTAATTTCAGCGATTTAAGATTAAATCTTTCAAAAAGAAAGAAAATATTTGAATTTTCGCAAAAAAGTGCAATAAAAACCACGGTAAATTCCAACCAAAATATTTCTCTGATTTCAACAAAAATTGTTTCGTCTTACCCTTTTAATTCTTTAAAATCAGACGATTTAAATCTTGATATTAAACTTGATAAGTTTGATTTGTATGTTTTAAACGATTTGGCAAAAAAATATATTTCAAAGGATATTGTTAAATTATCGGGAACGGCTGATTTAAATATAATTACGGAGCAAAATAAGCAAAAAGTTACTTCAAATTTAAAAAATCTGCAATTGGATTTAGCGGATTTAAAAACGGTTATCCCTTATAAGAAAGATATTTTAACTACCCTGACTTTTAATTTAAACAAAAATAATTTACAAATTTCGGATTTTAATTTGACTTCCGATAACTTGGATATAAAGCTTGATTCTGACATATCGGAACTGTTTTCCAAACATTGTAAAGTTAACCTTAAGACAAAAATTTCAAATACTCAGTTAAATAATTTTCTTTATCTTTTGCCTGATAATTTAATATATTATAACCTTGAAGGCATTCCCGCTCTTAAAAAATCAAATTTCCACGCAAAACTTGACGGAGATATTGATGTTTCGCTTTTCCCTTTAAAAATGCAGGGGAGCTTAAAAGCAAGCAACGTTTATATACCGGCATATCCTAAACCTTATAATCAAAATGATGTTAATTTTTATTTTATGAATGATAAAGTAAGGACTTATACAAGGGTATACACTCCTCAAAATGAATATGTAACCGTTGACGGTGTTTCAAATCTTGATGATTCTCTATACGGTAAATATTCCGTAAATTCAACTCAGAATATTGACCTTGCATTTGCAAAATTATATCTTGTCCCCATCCAAAAAATCTTAGGTTTTAATATAGGGCCTGTTCCTATTATGGATATTTCGGGCTTCGGCAATATAGATATCAAAACTCAGGGAACGATTTTTGATGCCCAGATTTTCGGAAAATTCAGCGCAAAAAATGCCGCGGCAAAAATAAACGGTCTGGATGCACTGTTAAAAAACGGTACATGCGAGCTTGTTTTTGATAACAGAAATTTAATTTTCAAAAAAATAAAAGGGAAAATATTCAATTCCGACTTTTTGTTAAGCGGGGTCGGCAACACAAAAGGCGATGTTAATCTTAATGCAAAAATTGATAATGTTTCATTTGCAAATGCGCTAAAGATAATGGAAAACAGCGCAGTATTTAATAAATATTCCGTTTTAACAAAAAATATTTCCGCAGTTTCGGGATTAACCGATGTAAGAGTTAATTTTAAGGGAACAATTAACGATTATGAAGATATAAACTTTTTGAATAATTTGGAAATGAACGGTGATGTTAATTTCAAAAACAACATTATGGTTTTGAAAAACAAATTAAAACTGCAAAATCTTAACGGCAGACTTCTTTTCGGACAAGCTCAAAAAGCGGATTTGGATTTTAAGATTAATAATTCAAAATTTTATGCTTCTTTTGATATTGAACAGGAGCTTGAAAAAATATTCAAAAATCGCAAAATTGCTTTTAATTCTTTTATAATGTCGCCTAAAATTTCCTCTAATGATATATTAAAAGAGTTGATATCATTAAATTTGATTGATGAATCATATTTTTCTTCTTTTGAAAATTTAAAACAAATCAATTTTTATTCAAAATTAAATTTGGCTTCAAAAGGTGTAATTTCTCTTGATAAGTTTGATTTATCGAATATTTCAAACAAAGGCTATCTTGTGTTTTTAAACGATAAAGACAATCAAAACATAAAGTTTAATTCCGGAATTATCAAATTTGAAAACGATAAATTAATTTTAAATAACATAATTGCAGCAGTTAAAGACGGAAGCGTAAAAATTAACGGAAGTATTGATAAATTTTTATCAAAAAAACCAAGCCATAACGTGGAAGCCCGCATTGAAAATTTGGATTTAGACGATTATTCCGGAATTTTTCGCAATATTAAATTAAACAATTGTCTTTTAAAAAATGCCGAAATTTCATTAAAAAATGATACCGTGCATCTGCATAACATAAATTTAAATTATGATTTGATGCCCGTATTTATTAATGCAAGCATTAAAGATATTTACAAAAGCAAATCTTTAGATGCTGATTTTTCCGCTATTTTAAACGAAACGGCAACGGATAATATAATTAATCCGTTTTTGAGCTATCCCGTAAAGATAAAAGGGGAAATTCCTCTCAAGGGGAACTTCAAAGGAAAATTTGACCGCTACATGATTGATATTGCGGCAAAAATTCCCAAAAACTCCGATATTTCATTCTCGGGTGCAAACATCGGGGATATTGAATATAACAGAGAATTGCAAAGCAAAATATCGGTTGAAAAAGATACTGCCAATATTCAAAATCTGAAGCTTTTAAAATATATCAAAAATCAAAATAACAAAACCATTCCTCTTACTCTTTTAAAAATTAACGGTCAGCTAAGACAAGCGGGAGAGGATTTTCTTTATAAAAATTTCAAAATTTCGACTTCTACTCCTATGAATGTTCGTACTTTGAATATGATTTTTAAAAAATCGATTTTAAAACAGGGAAATTTTGAATGCGCTATAAATCTTCAAGGAAACGTAAAAAATCCTAAAGTTACGGGAATGATGAAATTGCAGGATTTGGATATCCCGTTATATGACACAAAAGTAAACAGCATATATGTTGATATAAATGATAAATATATAAACGGCAGTGCGCTTGCAAAAAGTAAAGAAAGCGACGTGGATTTAACATTTAAAGCCCAAAACAAATTAACACCGCCTTTCAATATTGAAAAGTTAAATATAAAATCAAATAAATTAAATATATCCGACCTTATAAATTCATTAGAACCGCAGAACAGTAAAACCGATATAACGCTTAAAAATGAAGCAGTGTTTAAAACTGATGATTTAATTATAAAAGACGGTGAATTTTTAGTATCCGACGTCACTTACAATAAAATTCAATCAAAAAATCTGCAAGCCTTTTTTAATTTCAAAGATGATATTTTTGAATTGTCGGATTTATCATTTGATATTGCTCAAGGCGTAATATCGGGTAAAGGCAGATATGATTTGAATAAAAACACGCTTAAACTTGATGCAAAAATGAAAGATTGCAGTTCGGGAATTTTGGCTAACCTCTTTTTAAATTTAGACGGACAGATTTTTGGAAGAATGAACGGTTCGCTATCGCTCAGCGCTAAAGGCTTAAATACTCCCGATAATATAAAAAACATCAAGTCAAATGTCGAATTTGAAATTAATAACGGCAAAATGCCCAAACTCGGTTCGCTGGAGTATCTTTTAAGAGCGGGAAATTTGATTAAAAACGGACTTTTGGGATTGTCTTTGAACAATTTAATTCAGGTTTTAACTCCGTACAAAACGGGTGAATTTGAAGAAATTTCAGGTAAATTTACGCTGGGAGGCGGAGAAGTCAGAGATTTGGAAATTATTTCAAAAGGCAAAAATTTAAGTATGTATCTTGACGGTAATTATGATATTTTAAAAAACTTTGCCGATATCAAAATATACGGGAAATTATCGCAAAGCGTTTCAAATGTTTTGGGTAATATCGGAAATGCTTCAATTAAGCAAGTTATTGACGCATTGTCCCCCAATAAAAACGCCAAAAATCAAAACAGCGAATTGATTGAAAAAATAGAAAAAATCCCATCCGTTGAAGGACAGAATTCTGATGTTAAATATTTCAAGGTTAAAGTTTTAGGCGATATTAATAAAGATAATTACATCAAGAGCTTCAATTGGATGTAAATTAAACCTTTTCATATCTTCTTCTGTACACTTCGTGTATATTTTCGATAGCAATAAAAGCGTTTTCGTCAACGGCAAAAATTATTTCTTTTAATTTATTAAGCTCTATTCTTGGTATAACGCAATATACCATTATTTTTTTAGTTTGCGAATAGCCTCCTTGGGCTTCTATATAAGTTACCGTTTTGTTTAAATTTTTAATTATTGCCTGTCCCATTTCATAACCTTTATCAGTAACAATTCTGATGGATTTTTCTTCGGACAGACCCTGAACAACCAAATCAATAACCCTATAGGCAATTATATATGTTAATGTCGAATACATTGCCTTTTCCCATCCGTACAGAAAGCCTGCACATGCGAAAATAAATACATTTATAAACATTATAATTTCGCCGACGGAATAGGGATATTTTTTTGAAACTTTAATTGCAAGAATTTCAGTTCCGTCCATACAGGCGTTATTTTTAAGCACGATACCAACTCCCAAACCGAGTATTGCACCGCCAAAACATGCCGACAAAAGTAAATCATGGGTTACCGCTTTAACGTGAGTATGAATAAAATTTACAAATAACGAAAGTGCGCAAACGGCATATAAAGCACTTGCCACAAATCTTTTCCCAAATTCGTTTAATGCCCAAAGTACAAAAGGCAAATTTAAAACAGTTAAAACAATACCCAGATTAAATTTTGTTAAATAGCTTGTCATTATTGATATTCCGACAATTCCGCCATCTATAATATTGTTTGGCACTAAAAAGCATTCAAGAGAAAAAGAGGCAAAAAATGCGCCCACGGTTAAAAAGACCAGTCTTAAAAAAATATTTTTCATAATTTTATGATAGAATGTTTATATGAAAAAGTACATCATATTAATAGTGGTTTTTGTGTTATGCTCTTTAATTTTCAGCGGGTGTGCAAAGAAATCCGAAAATAAAAACGATCTTGATGTTATTAAAGAAAGAGGATATATAATAGCGGGAGTTAAAAACGACTCATATCCTTTCGGATACAGAGACAAAAATAACAAAAGAGCGGGACTTGATATAGAAATAGCTTACGAAATTTCAAATGCAATTTTTAATACGAGCGGTTATGATAAGGTCAAATTTGTTGATGTTGTTCCAAGAGACAGAATTACAAAATTAAACTCGGGCGAAGTTGATATACTTGTTGCTACCATGAGCGTAAATCCAAAAAGAAAGCTTGTTGTTGATTTTTCAAAGCCTTATTTTGTAACAAGTCAAAAGCTTTTAGTCAGGGGAGATTCAAAAATAACCCATTTAAATTATTTCAACAAACAAGGAAGAATTACGGTTGTAATGGGCACGACGGGTGAAAAATTAATTAGAAATCTCGCACCTAATGCAAACGTTACGGCGGTAAAAAATTATAAAACCGCTTTTGATTATTTAAAAACGGGCGCAGTTGATGCCATTTTGGGAGACGATTGCCTTTTGAAAGGTTTAATTAACGGAACGGATAAGTACAAAATAATCAATCGTGCATATTCGGTTGAATATTATGCCGTAGCTCTTCGCAAAAATACGAAATCCAAGGAGCTTATGGAGCTTGTAAATTCCGCAATTTCAGATATTATTGATAAAAAGAAGCTGAATGTTATAAAATCGCATTATAAAATGTAACGGATAGAAAATGGACAAAAATCAAATAAAATTTTACACGGATTTGATAAATGACGGTGAAATACTGCTTCTGAAATCAAATGATAACTATTTCAACTGTCATTATTCAAACTCTCCTCTCAATGTTTTAACGGGTTTTTCCGGAACGGCGGGAGAAGCACTCTTGGATAAAAAAGGCGGTATTACGATATTTGTAGACACGAGATATCATCTTTTAGCCGAAAAACAAGTTTTTAAAGGCATTAATATATATAAAATGCCTATCGGCGAAAGTTTTTTTGAAGCTTTTAAAAAAATGCACAAGAAAAATACAATTTTACATGTTCCCTGTGATATTAATTTAGAATTTTATATACAGCTTGATAAATATTTTGATTTAAGAACATATAAACCCGATAAAAAGTTTTTAAAGAACAACGATATAAACCCCAAAGAAAAAATATTTTCTATAACAAATTTAAAAACAAAAAATAATTTTAAATATAAAATTGAAAAATTAAAAAAAATAGGATTGAAAGAAGACAAATTTTTAATTTTTGATTTGGACGAGATTTCTTATTTAACGGGGCTTAGAAGTTTTGAAATGCGCTATAGCGCTAATTTTAAATCAATTTTGTATATTGATTTAAAAACTGACGAAAACATATTATTTTTGGATAAAAAAAATATCAAACAAAACGTTCGGATAGAAAATTTAAAATTTGATTTATTGGACAATTTTTCAAGCTTTATTCAATCTAAAAATTCATCCGTGTGTTTGGACTTTAAAAAAGTATCGCTGGAAAACTTTTTATTGATTAAAAAACCGAAACAAATTAAAAATAATTATTTTGCAACTTTTGCTTCCGTTAAAACAAAAGAAGAAATAGAGCATTTGAAAAATTCTTGCGAAAAACTGGATAATGCAATATATAACTTTAAAAATCGTCTTAAACTCGGCTTATCCGAAAAAGATTTAGTTGAAATTTTTGAAGAAGAATTAATTAAAACAGGTGCAAAATGCCCTTCGTTTAAAACCATACTCGCAATAGACGAAAACTCCGCCTCAATCCATTACAGCCAATATGACAAAAAGAAAATTTTGACAGGCGAAAATATAATTCTGCTTGACTGCGGAGGTTATTACGATTTGGGACTTGCAACGGATATAACAAGAACATTTTATTTCGGATATTACCCTAAAGATATTTTCAAAAAAATCTATACATCCGTTCTAAAAGCTTTTATACAGTGTTTTTTGTCAAATGAAAAATCTGCAAGAAAAATTGATGCACTTGCACGCAGTCTTTTAAAACCTTGCGAAAAACTTGGATTCTTTTTTGCTCATGGTTTGGGGCATGGTATCGGAACTTCCGTTCATCAGGCACCGCCTGTGCTTAATATGATTTCAAAAGATGAAATTCAGCCTTACCAAGTACATTCAATTGAACCCGGATTATACGGCAAAAGCAGTGAGGAAAATCTTGAATTCGGAATAAGAATTGAAAATTGTGTTTATCGGGATGTTAATTACAAGAGACATTCTCTGTCAAAATTTCCTTTTGAGGAGATTTTAATAGACTATAAGATGTTAAATGCAAATGAAGTTCAGTTTGTTAAAAAATGGCAAAATCAATGGAAACCACGGAAATATTAAGCACTCAAAATAATCTTGTAAAATATTTGGTCAAGCTTCAAAATCCGAAATTCAGAAAACAAGAAAAAAGAATTTTACTGGACGGCGAAAAAACAATTCTCGGTTTGATTGAGGACGGAGTTGAGTTTGAATACATTTTTTTGCTTAAAAATTCCGATTTAATCAATAAAGTAAAAGCAAAAAATTTGATATTGACAAACGAAAATGTTTTAAAAAAAATATCAACCACTAAATCCTATTCAAAAACCGCAGCGGTAATTAAAGAAAAAATACCGAATAAAAGCATTTTTGCAAAATTAAACAAAATTGCCCTTATTGAAGGAATTAAAGATGCGGGAAATTTAGGAACAATAATAAGAAGTGCGGCAGCTTTTTCAATAGACGGCATTATTGTTTTCGGAAGTACAATTGATATATACAATCCTAAGGTAATTCGCTCAAGTGCTCAAAATATGTTTAAAATACCGATTATAAAAACAAACGATTTAGATTTTATTACCGAATTAAAAAAAGACCGCAGTTTTATTTCAACAGTTGTAAACTCCGAAAAAGACCTGTTGAATTATAAGTTTAAAGACAAGTTTATCATAGCTTTCGGCTCGGAAGCCGACGGATTAAGCAATAAAATATTGGATTTAAGCGACGAAAAATTGTCTTTAAAGATTGATAATAATGTTGAGTCGATAAATCTGGCGGTATGCTGTTCAGTTGTTTTTGCTCTTATTAAATACAAACTATAGTTCGAATTATTCTAAAGTTGATTGCCAACTAAGCTAAAACATGGTATTATTATTTTACAAAGTTACAAGAGGTTCTAATGAAAATTCAAGGTTTGATTAACTATAAAAGTAACAATCATAACGGTTTATCAGGAAGTGCAACCAGATTTTCAAAAAAGAATACCTTTCCGAAAAAACAGCAATATCACAAATATGCAGGTGTTGTTAGTGCTGATTTAGCTTATGCAAGCATGTTTGATAATAAAATTGCTAAAGAACTTAAAATGATGGGTTTAATATAATAAGAGGATTACAATGAAAAAAGCTTTTACTTTAGCCGAAGTTTTAATTGTGCTGGTTGTTATTGGCGTTCTTACAATGATTTTGCTTCCTACGGCTTTTCAGGCAGCGCCCGATGAAAATGTTGTTAAATTTAAAAAAGCGAACAATACGCTTGCTACCGTTATTCGTGAGCTTGTTGCATCAGACAAGTATTATGTTAACGGCGATTTAGGCTTGAAGGCAAATAATACGGCAACAGGACAATTATTAACACCGTCGGCCTCAACTTATACTTATTTTTGTAATACCATTGCCGAAGTTTTATCTTATAAAAGTAAAAGTTGCTCAAGTGCCGCAGGCGATGGAACAAAATATGTTTCTGTAGATAATGCTTCTAAGATTGCAACTGCAAAAACAAGTGTTGACACTATTTGCGCAAATGCTCAAAAATCGGTCGGTGCCGAAATAATAACCTCTGACGGCGTTGCTTGGTTTCAGGGTTCGCCTCAGGCAACTTTCGGCATGTATAATACCGGCACTACCCGTTTATTCTCCGATCCTTCGAAAACAGCTAACTATGTTGATGATATGGGATTTGACAGAATTTATAAAGTTATGTGCTTTGACGTAGACGGTGTTAACAAGGGTGAAGCACCTTTCGGATACGGAATAAGAGCTGACGGTAAAATACTTGCAGGTACAAGAGCCGATGTGTGGGTTGACAAGGCTATACAAAAGGAATAACGGATAAACTATGTTCAATAAACATAATAACTTAGCTCAAATTGGTATATTCGGCGGTTCGGGTTTTTATAAATTTTTGGATGATATTAAAGAAGTAAAAATCAAAACCCCGTACGGTGATACTTCAGATTCACTTATGATTGGTACAATTGCAAACAAAAATGTTGCATTTATGCCTCGCCATGGAAGAAATCATACAATAGCTCCTCATAAAGTTAATTACAGAGCTAACGTTTGGGCGATGAAAGAAATAGGCTGTAAAGCAGTTATTTCTCCTTGTGCTTCAGGCTCTTTGCAAAAACATGTTAAACCCGGGGATATCGTTTTTTGCGATCAGTATGTGGATTGGACAAAAGGAAGAATTGATACTTTTTTCGATAAAGAAGATATTCGGCATGTTTCTTCCGCTGAGCCATATTGTCCTAAGTTACGTGAAGCTGCTATAGAGTGTGCCAAAAATTTAAACTTTGATTTTCACAGTCATGGAACAGTGGTTGTAATTCAAGGTCCGAGATTTAATACAAAATCCGAAAGCGCATTTTTTACAAGGCAGGGCTGGGAAGTTATAAATATGACACAATATCCCGAAGTTCATCTTGTTAAAGAATTAGGCATGAGAGCTCTTAATATATCGTTAATAACCGATTATGATGCGGGTCTTGTCGGTGATTGCGAACCTGTTTCTCATGAAGCGGTTATGAAGGTTTTTCAGGAAAATATTCAAAAACTGCAAAAATTATTATTTTCAATTGTTGAAAACATAGAAGTATAAGATTGGAAAGTACTGATTATGGGTATTGCT
>CANQAW010000030.1 GCA_947589525.1 Candidatus Gastranaerophilales bacterium | reverse complement strand
TTAAAAATCTTGTTGCATACAGTGTTCCGAGATTAACAAATGAAAGAGTTTTTATAACAGACCAATTCGGAAACGTATTATCCGAGGATGTTTCCAAAAATTCAACGGATATGCAGACATACAGGGCAAATTTTGAAAAAGAAGCCGCTAAAAAAATTCAAGATACATTAGAAACCATAATGGGAAAAGATAATGTTTCGGTTCAGGTTTCAACCGTTATGGACTTTAATCAAACACGCTCAACCATTGAAAGCTATGTTCCCAATAAAGAATCCCAAACAGGAGTTGTAATAGCTCAACAGGGAGAAAAAGAAGTATATTCAAATCCTCAGCCGTTTTTGAAAGAAAATACGCAAAATAACAACCAACAAAATCAAAATGCCTTGCAAAATCCTGCTCAGCAGTTTAATCCTCAAAACAATCAACCGATAAATATTCCTCAAAATCAGCTTGCGCAGGACAATAATGTCGCTAACGCTCCTTTAAATGCAACACCTAATAAAACGGTTAATTTTGATGAAAATGAAAAAAATAAAAAGGATGATGATGTAAAAAAATTAAGCTATGAAAAAGAAAAACAAGCAACTACTTATGCGGTTACCAAAGAAATTAAACAGGTTGTTTATGCCCCCGGTGCCGTAACTCACATGAGTGTTGCCGTTGCGGTCAATAAAATTTTAACGGATGCCGAAAAAGAAGAAATTGAAAATCTTGTAGTGGCAGCTGCAGGCATGGACTTATCCAGAGGCGATGTAGTGAACGTTACAAGTTTGAAATTTACGGGAATTGATACTGAATCACAGTTAAAAGAGGACAAACTTGCTCAAAGAGAATTTATTATGGAAATTTTAACATTTATTTTCAAAAACATTTCTCCCATTATTGTGGTTTTAATAATCAGTCTTGTCGCTTTGCGTAATTTCGGAAATATATTCAGACCGCAAGCTTCAAAAGAAGATGATGAATTAAATGCGGATGCCGATTCTCAAATTCCGACGTTTGATCCGTATTTGGTTTTACAGCAAAATAAAACAAATTCTGATGACTTTTTCCAACAAGATATACAATATTCATCCGTTCTTGATAAGAAGAAAAGTGATATAGTAAATACTATATTGGGAAATCCGGAAGAAGCCGCAAGAATTCTAACTTCATATATAAAAGAATAGAAAGATAAATTAAAAAATGCCAAATATACGTCTAGAGCAAATGACACCGACACAAAAAGTCGCAGCGCTTTTAATAACGCTGGGTCCTTCTACGGCTTCCGAAATTATGAAAAATATTGAAGATGATGCTGCTCTTGAACAAATTACAATTGAAATTGCCGGTTTGAATAAACTTCCTCAAGATATTATCGAAGCAATAGTGGACGAATTTCATACGGTTTTTCAGGCTTCCTCAATGCTTGCCTCGGGCGGTATGAACTATGCCCGTGAATTATTGGAAAAAGCATACGGAGCAAATGAAGCAAATGATATTTTAAACCGCCTTGTTACAATTTTAAATTCCAATCCTTTCCAATTTTTCAATGAGGCTGACCCTGTTCAGCTTGCAACTTCGTTCCAAAATGAAAACCCGCAATTGATAGCTTTAATTCTGGCTTATTTAAAACCCGAACAATCGGCTAAAGTTTTGAATTGTCTTGCTCCGAATGTTCAATATAAAGTTGCCCTTAAAATTGCACAAATGGAAACAACAAATCCGGAAGTTATTTCGGAAGTCGAAAAGATAGTTGAATCAAGATTTTCAAATATTGTTGCTTCCGATTTTTCAAAAGCGGGCGGAACAAAAGCTCTTGCGGACATCTTAAACTCAACCGACCGTTCAACCGAAAAAAATGTTATAGACACAATGGAAGTGGAAAAACCGGAGCTTGCGGAAGATGTCAGAAGCCTTATGTTTGTATTTGAAGATATTGTTCAATTAGACGATTCTTCAATTCAAAGAGTTTTGAGAGAAGTCAACTCTAAAGAACTTGCAACTTCTCTTAAAGGCGCTAAGGAAGAAGTTAAACAAAAAATTCTTAAAAATATGTCCGAGCGTGCACAGGCAATTTTGCTTGAAGATATGGAATATATGGGTCCTGTCAGAACAAAAGAAGTTCAAAAAGCACAATCTAAAGTAGTCGGAATGATAAAAGCGCTTGAAGCTGTCGGAGAAGTTACGATTTATCGTAATGAACAAGAGGATGAATTAATTGAATAAAATAAAGTCCGACAAAATAAATTTTAACAACGATGATTTTTTGGTTAATCTTAATATTAATGATTTTGCAAAAAATAAGCCTGTTGCGTATACAGAGCCTGAATTAACCGAGGAAAAAGGTGAAGCCGAACAAGATAAAGAAGAATTGCAAAGACAGCAAATAATAATTAATGCGCAAAAACAAGCCCAAAAGATTATACAAGAAGCTCAGCTTAAGGCGGATGAAGTAATAAAAGATGCGCAAAATAAAGCGCAGGAAATCGAACAAGCTTCCAAAAAGGAAGCAAGCGATTTGCTTTTAAATTCTCAAAACGAGCTTGAACAAATTAAAATCCAAGCAACACGCGACGGTTATGCCGAAGGGCACAAAGACGGAGTTCAAAAGGCGCAGGAAGAACTTGAAGAAAAGATTGAAGATTTTTCCAAATTTTGTTCAATAAATTTAGAAATAAAAGAAAAAATACTAAAATCCGCTTCTAAAGACATTTTGGATATAATTGAAAATATTTCCGGAAAAATATTATACAAAGAAATTAATGCTGATGTTTTAGATAAAATAATTCAAAATACCGTTTCCAAACTTGAAAAAAAAGAAGATATTACAATAATAGTAAGCGAAAAATATGCAAAAATGCTTTTTGAACTGCAAAACAAATCTTTAGAAGGCGATATAGAATTTAATTTTTCCGATTTTAAACAATACAAAGGTTTTAACATCATTTATAATCCGTCTTATAGCGATGACACCATAATTGTTGAAAATTTAAAAGAAAGGTTTGATTCTTCAATAAAATCTCAAATTGATATTATAATAAGGGATATTTATGAACAAACTAAAAATGCACAATTTGAATTGGATGATTATATAAAACAAGAAGCACCAAAAGATGAAACTGACTCAGCTCAATAAAGTTATAGATAATTCCAAACCTATTTCTAAAATCGGAAAAATAACCGAAATTATAGGCTTGACCCTTGTTGCTGACGGTCCTGAGAGTTCTATCGGAGATTTATGCTATATAGAAGAAAAAGAAAAAGTTATTATGTCCGAGGTGGTGGGGTTTAAAAAAGACAGGGTTCTTTTAATGCCTCTGGGTTCAATTGAAGGTTTAAAATCGGGTGCAAAAGTTAGAAATACAGGCTCTCAAATGAAAGTTAAAGTATCCGATACCATGCTCGGACGTGTTTTAGACGGACTTGGAAATCCTATTGACAATAAAGGAGATATAATTCCCGATGCTTATTATCCCGCAAATGCTAAAATAATTAATCCGCTTGAAAGAAAGCCGATTTCTGAGCCTCTTTCCCTCGGAGTCAAAGCGATAGACGGGCTTATTACAATCGGAAAAGGACAAAGGGTAGGAATTTTTGCAGGTTCGGGTGTCGGAAAATCAACAACTTTAGCAATGATAGCTAAAAATACCTCTGCCGATATTAATGTTATAGCTCTTATCGGAGAAAGAGGAAGAGAAGTGCGCGAATTTATCGAGCAAACGCTGGGTGACGAGGGAATGAAGCGCTCCATTGTTGTTTGTGCAACTTCCGAACAACCCGCACTTGTTAAGATTAAAGCTTCTTTTATAGCTTGCGCAATAGCCGAATATTTTAGAGATAAGGGCAAAGATGTTTTATTTATGCTGGATAGCGTTACCCGAATAGCTATGGCTCAGAGAGAAGTCGGGCTTGCAATCGGGGAAGCTCCGGCTACAAGAGGGTATACAAGTTCTGTTTTTGCGCTTTTACCAAAATTTTTAGAGCGTGCGGGAGCTAATAAATTCGGCACAATCACAGGTCTTTATACAGTTTTGGTCGAAGGCGACGATATGAACGAACCCGTAGCGGATACTTCAAGAAGTATTTTAGACGGGCACATTGTGTTGTCCCGTGATTTGGCTCATAAAAATCATTATCCCGCAATTGATGTTTTGGCAAGCATTTCTCGTGTAATGACAAATGTTGTAACGGATGAACAAAAACACGCCGCAGGTGTTATAAGGAATTTGCTTGCAAATTACAAAAGAAACGAAGATTTAATTAATATCGGAGCTTATGCAAAAGGAACGGATAAAAATGTCGATAAAGCGATTGATTTAATTGATGTTATAAATGATTTTTTAACTCAGGGAACTAATGAAAAATATGAATTTGAAGAAATTGTCAATCGCATGATTGAAATATCCGAAATGTAAAAATAAAGGAAAAAAGTTTATTTTTTATAATTATAATTTGTGCATAAACCCGATTTAACAAGTTTTTCGTTGATGCTTTCCAGATTATTATCGTATAAATTAACCAACAATCTTGAATATTTATCAATTCCTAAAGTTTTAAAATACACTTTGTTATTGTTTTGCGCAATTATTTTTTTAAGTTCTTTTGTGGCGATTTTACCTTTTTGAATTGTTTCTTGGGTTGATATATTGCTTTCATAGGCTTGTTTGTATGTCCTATTGATAACAGAAGTTTCGGGACAATCAATTCCTTTAAGTCTTGCGTTAAAATTTTCTCCGCCCGTGTCTAATTTAACCGTGTCGCCGTCTATAACTTTAATTACACGAGCGAGTTCAACATTATATTTTGAATTGATATCGTTTGTTTTAAATTTTTCAACAAAAAAAATATCCATAAGCATGTTAGCAAATGTTGCAGTAATAAATATAAATAATACTGCTAAAATTAATAAAAGTTTTTTCTTATTTTTTACATACATAATGCATAAATAGTACAATATTAACGCTTTTATTGTCAATATATTATGTATATATCAGATAATGTAGGGTAATCTTTTGAAAAAGAAATTAACAACTTGCGGTAATACTTGGCAATTATATATTAACAAAGAACTTTTACAATTGCTTGGTATTAACGATAAGGAATATACAGTATCTATAAAAATCCAAAATAATGCTTTGATTGTTCAAAAAATAATACAGGAAAAATCTAAAAACAAGGATAATAATTGCATAATTAAAAAATTAACCAAAAGAAATTCGGGTTACGGGTTAAATTTTTCAAAATTAATACTGGAATTGTTGAATATTAACCCCGAAAAAGATTTTTTAAATCTTGAAATCGATACAAATAAATTAATCATAAATAAAGCAAAATGAAGTTATTTTTCTTTTGTGCAAAACCTGATTTTGGAAGGTTTTGTTCTATCCATAAGTAAATTAATAGCTTCGTTGATTTTGTTAAATTGTTGTTTTGTTTCTTCGCTATCGTGTTTATTTTCTTTGCAATGTTCGATAAAATATTGTTCAAGTTCTGATAAACGTCTTGTAAGTTCTTTATTTTCAAGTGCAAATTGTTTGATTTGAACAAAAGTTCTCATTATTTGAATGTTGATTGCAATTGCCTGTTCTGACTTTAAAACACTTGATAACATTGCGATTCCCTGTTCTGTAAAAACATAAGGCATAAATCTTCTTCCGCCGTGTTTTTTGTTTGATATTCCATTTTGGAATATCAAGTTTTGATATTCTTCTTTAGTGAGTTGAAACATAAAATCCAAAGGAAATCTCTGTGCGTTTCTTTTAACTGCTTTATTTAAATTAAATGTTTCAACCCCGTATAACATTGCAAGGTCAGAATCAAGCATTACTTTTTGACCTCTGATTGTATAAATTAAATTCTTAATTTCCGTAAGTTCGTTCATAGGTGTGATTATAGCATAAAATATCTCGGTTTTAAAACCGAGATATTTTTAGAGTTTGTTTGGGGTACGCTTGCTCCTGTGGGTATTTCGGCAAATCTCGCTTTGCCTTATCGCACCGGCTTATGCTTTCCGCCTGTGCAATCAAAGATTGCTTCGCTTCTTTCGCTTCCGCTCCAGTCGCAACGGCGGTTATCTAAGGTCTACGGGCTATCGGCAAGGCTCATCGCCTTCCCGTACGCCCTTCGCACAGCTGTGCGATTGTCTGCATTCGCTAAGCCAAGTCTGGCTATGCTCACTTGACAATCGCTATTCAATTTTTAACTTTTTGACGTTTTCTGTTTTGTCCTGATGAAGTTTTGGAAAATATATGCACAAAACCCCGTTTTTAAATTCGCTTTTTGCTTGGTCAATATTTATTTGGTGTTCAAAAGGAATTGTTCTTGTAAATTTTCCGTATCTGATTTCCGAAATTTTAACGTTTTGTTCTTCTTTTTCTTCTTCGGATTTAGATTGAGCATTAATCACAATATAATTTTCGTTTAATTCAACATCTATATCTTCTTTTTTAACGTTAGGAAGTTCAACCTTAACGCTGTAGCAATCTTTTTTTTCTTTTACTTCGACGGCGGGTCTGAAAGATTGATAGATTTGAGATAAATTTTTATCGTTATAATCAACATCCCCGAAAGTATCTTTTAAAAATCTGTTTAAATCTTCATGAATATTTTCAAAAAAGTAAGAGGGTTCTCTTTTAATAATACTAAATCTCATAATTTCTCCTTTTTTAATCGGTAATTTATTTTGTTCTAAATTTTGGGAAATTTAAATTATCTTTGTGTTTATTTTTTTCGGATTATTTAATATTCGGGCATGCCCAAAATAAAAATATTGTTGTATTTTTTACATTTGTTTACAGGATTGGCTTTTTTTAAAATCCCCTGAACTATCCGTTAATCATGAGTTTGGCATGTTTGTTTTCTTTAAAACCATGTCAGAACATGGTTTCAAGGAGGCTTCTATCTTTGAAATTCAACAATAAAGGGCGATATCATGATTGTAAATTGTCGTAATAATCGCTCAAAAATTCCTTGATTATTGACACTTAAACGCTATAATTAAATTAAAGCCAAGGGACAGTAAGGTTAACACCTTGTTGTTTTCTTGCGAATATAGATTTGGGAGAGTTTATAAGTGTTAAAAAGTAGAGATTTCGGCAGAGTAACCGCCGTTCGCAGATGGACACAAACTGCTATTGAATGCTATAAAAGAGGCTGTAATTGCGAAGGTTGTTTTTATACCGATTTTTTTAACAATTCAAGTCATAAATGTCAAATGAAAGCATCTGTTCTTGAATTAGTAAGAGTTTTAGGAAAACCCGACATAGAACTTAAACAAGTTTTAACGGATGATTAATTGAATTTAAAACCGTAAGGAAAAATTTCTTCTAAAGATAAAACTAATACTTGTTTATTGTCATCTTCAAGAATGATTTGTGTTTCCTTTTCGCTGAGTGCAAATTCCGATATCCATTGTCTGCATGCTCCGCATGGTAAACATTTGGTTTGATTTGGAGAATATATTGCTACTGCTTTTATTTTTGATTTTTCGCCCTGTGCAATAGCCGTAGATATTGCATTTCGCTCTGCGCACAATGACAGTCCGTAGCTTGCATTTTCGACGTTAACTCCCTGATAAATGTTTCCGCTTTCGTATAAAACACAAGCGCCGACAGTAAATTTCGAATAAGGACAGTATGCCCGTGCGCTTATTTCTTTTGCTTTTTCTAAAAGTTCATTATACATATTACACCTAAATATCGCAAAAATATTATAACTTAATTTTCCGTAATTTGTATAAAAATTTAGACATTTCCTAAAAAAACATTAATAAAAAAATAATTTTCTCATTTAAAAGTATGAAATTTTAAAATAAATGTTATGTTTCCTTTAAGTTGTTTTTGATTTTTTCCGTAAAATTGAAAAGGGGGCAAAAGGTAAATAATGTTTTCATCACAAATTCAAAATTATATAAATTCTTCTTCGCAGGCACAAGCATTTTCGAGAGTTAATGAGCTTAACCGTTATATTGATTCTTTTTATCCTAAAGAAAAAATTGAAGCGGATAAAAAAGATTTATTTAAGGAAGTTCTTGCGTCTTCAAATGCTCAAATTCCTTCAAACAGCGTTTTTAACGTTGATAATTACGATGAAATAAGCAAAATTGAAGAAAAGAAAATTTCTCCCCTTCCGTTCGGTTCGCTTGCCAGAGCTGAAGAAGCAGAAGTTATCGATAATCCGAAATCCAAAGATGCTATTTCAAATTATATAAAAGATGCAAGTGATAAATACGGTGTTGAAGAAAAATTAATAAGAGCTTTAATTAAACAGGAATCAGGCTTCAACCCCGATGCCGTATCTTCTGCGGGTGCTTTAGGCTTAATGCAGTTAATGCCCATGACAGCTAAATATTTAGGTGTGGCGGATGCGCTTAATCCCAAAGAAAATATAGAAGGCGGAGTTAAATATTTAAAGCAAATGCTTGATAAATATCACGGAAATAAAATTCTTGCTCTTGCGGCATATAATGCGGGCCCCGGTGCGGTTGACAAATATGACGGCGTCCCCCCGTATAAAGAAACTCAAAATTATGTGCGTGCGATACTTTCAAATTACCTGTAAATTTTAAAAAGGACATAAAAAATGGATTCAATTAACAAATTAAACTTTTATCAAAAAAATAAAATTCAACCTTCAAATATTGAAGGCGGAATTTCGATTAATGAAAAGACTTCATCAATAGGCGATTTTAAAAACACGCTGACAAAAATGATAAATGAGATGAATGAAACAACAAATAAGCCTCAAGAGCTTACCCAAGACCTTATGCAAGGTAAAGCCGATATACATGATGTTATGGCTGCCATTGCAAAAAGCGAATTGACCGTTCAAACCGCAACAACGGTTACTTCTAAAATCCTACAAACATACGAGAAAATAATGCAAATACAGATTTAATCTTAACTTTCGTCAATGAAAATAGTATAATTTTAATGTAGAACATCACATCGGATATGGAAAAATTTGACCTAAAACAAATACTTGAAAATAAACCTTTATTTTACACGATAGTTTTTACCGTTGTGTGTGTTGCCGTTATGCTTATTTTAATGATTTGTACAATGGCAAGCGTTTCAACTTCCAAAAGTTCTTCCAATCAAGAGGGTCAAATTAAACTTGCTCAAAAGGTTATTAAAAATGACCCCATAACTCTGCTTACAACGGAAAGCCCCGGCAAAGCCCTTGAAATTCAAGCACTGCTTGCACGTGAACAAATAACCGCAACCAAAATTGATAACGGTTCAAAAGTCAGCATAATATTGAAAGAATACACGAAAGACGAAAGAGACAGAGCTTTTTTAACCATAGTAAAAAGCGGGCTTTTAGATGAACACACGGGACTTGAAATATTCGACAAGGGCGATTTTACTTCAACCAAAGATGACAAAAAAATCAAACTGGTCAGAGCAATGAACGGGGAGTTATCAAGATTAATCAGAAAAATTCCTCCCATTGAAAATGCGCAGGTGTTTATTTCAATTCCCGAAGAAACCTTCTTTTCGCAAAATCAAAAGCCGATTACGGCAACCGTTCAAATTACCATGCCTTCGGGAGAAAGATTGGATAACATGAAAGTTAAAGCAATTTCCAATCTTCTTTTAGGCGCGGTTCAGGGTTTAACGGCCGATAATATTTCAATTACCGATACAAACGGAACTGTCTATAATTCAATAATCGGTGCATCCGACGATGCTATTGCAAAAATTGAAGAAAACGACAAATATATGCAGTCTAAAGTTAATGCCCAATTGGATAAACTGCTTGGAAAAGGAAATTATATTGCCACCGTTTCAACCTTTTTGACTCAAGCTCCCGTTGAAAAAACAAGCATTTCTTATGACCCCGAGCGAAAAACCGCAGTTTCGCAGCAGCAGTTCAACGAGACTCTCGGAGATAATCATTCCGATTCAACTTCAACGGGCATGAACCCTGCAAGCGTATATGTCCCCTCGGGCGTGAAGGGTTCCGTTCAGCAGGGCGCATCTTCCCAAGACAGGAAATATCAAAGAAGCGCAACGGAAACTCAATACGGAGTATCTAAAACACAGGTAAACGAATATTATGATGCGGGAATTATAGAAAAGATTTCAATTGCCGTTTCAATAGAAGAAAATGCAATTCCCGCCAATATGAGTCTTTATGAATTAAAAACTTTAATTGCAAAATCAGCAAGCCCAAAAGTTGAAACAGAGGATGTTTCAATTGCTTTTGTCGAATCAAACAGCTTGGTTTTAGCGCCCGACAAGGAAAACGAGCTTCCCAAAGTTGAAGAATCGGGAAATCCGTGGTGGGTAGTCGGTGCAATGCTGTTAATCGGACTTATTTTAGGCATAAGCCACATAGGTAAAAAAGTTAAAGATGAATCCAAAAAACAGCAAGACGAGCTTGAATATTTAAGAGAGATAACTCAAAATCAGGAAAAGCAGTTAAAAGACGTTACTCAACAAGCAAATAACTTAATTGCAAAGCAGGAGCAAATGACTCAAAATTTCATAGAACAAAAAAATCAATACGCTCTTGCGCTCGAACAGGCAAAATCCATGGCTCAGGCTCAACCCGTGAAAGGAAATCTTGCCGAAGCGATAAATGAGCTTGAAAATGATTTTAATTCGATGGATGAAAATGAAGCAGTCGAAAAAATAAAAAATTGGATTGAAAATGTATAACTTGGAGAATTAAACCGTAAACAATGCCGACCGATATTAAAAATTTTAATTGTGCGGAATTTTCAAAAGACTTGGCTCAGCAGGCAAGTCAGGTTGTTCCTGCGGATATATCTCCTGAAGATAAAAAATTCGTTGTTGATATAATTTTGCGTTTTTGTAAAATGGCAGGCGATGCATTGGTTAACGAAAAAGATTCAAAATTAACCGCTATGGAAGCAAGTTTGGTTACTCAATTCATCGGGGAATGGATTTTTTATAAAGCGATTGATGTCATCAGAGCGCAAATAAATCCGCAATATCGTGAAGGAACACTGCAAAAAGTTGCTTTTACGGTTTTTGATATTGCAAAAAGAGCAATAGAAAATAAAATTCCTCAGGAACAGCTAATAACTTTGGTGGAAGCTCAGGTTAAAAAATGTTTTACAAAAGCCATGAAAGACCTTAAAGATAAAGGTTTGATTGATGAAAACATTGAAAAAAACGCTTTGTCTCAATCGGCGATAGATGCCATGGCAGTTGAACAGGTTGAAGAAGAAACCAAACACGATATAAGCGTTATGAGCGAACAAAAGCTTATAAAATTGGCTTCCTTTGCTGTTTTAATCAGAAACTTCCCGACGGACAGATTAAAGAATATATTGGAAAGATTTAATAAACCCGAACGTGATGTTTTAATCAAATATATTCAAATGCCCGATTTAGAAGAAAAATTGGATATGAGGGCTACTATGAGATGTTTTGAAGAAATTAAAAATACTTTACCAGAGGTTGTTGTGATTAGTTATGATAAAGCTTATTTGAAATTGTGTAAAATTATTAAAAATTCGCAAAAAAACACAATATTAGATATGATTAAAAACGAAAGAACAAACGTGAGGGAATTTGTTCAGGCATGTGCTGAGAAGAGAAGAAAGAAAATTCCCGCTTATATTGCGGACACTATATCTAAATATATAGAAGAAAACGTTTCATGATAATAAGAAAAAACAGCAAACAAGAAAATAAGCCTCAATTAACATCTTCTAAAACATCTCAAAAGCAATCCAAAAATGTGATTAAAAAAGAAGATGTTATTTTAGATTTAAAAAATGTGCAAGATACCAATAAAACAAAAGAAATAAATCAATCTTATCAAAAAGAAGCAGATGTACAGTCCGAAGAAACTTTCGAAAAAATAGATATTTCATCAATTGAATTTAAAGAAAGAGTAGAACGCAGGCGTGGAGACAGAAGACGGGGCTACCGCAGGATAGACGAGCGTTCGCTTGTTTCCAGAGCCCAGCAGGAAGCTCATTCCATCAAGGAACTATCGGCACGTGAAGGTTATAAAAACGGCTTAGAACGTGCGCAAAAAGAAATTGAAGAAATAAAAACAACTTTAGTTGAGTTTTTGTCCTTAAAAGATAAAATGTATGAAGAATTTTACCCTCATATAATGGAAATTGCTCTTGAAATAGCAAAAAAAATCATTAAACAAGAAGTGCAGACTTCGCATGAAGTTTTAAAAAATGTCATATTAGGCGCAATGGAAGAGGTTCACGGCGATGCTTCAAGAATTACAATTAAGGTAAATCCTGCCGATGTTGAATTTGCAAGTGCTTCTTTGCCTGATATTATTGAAGCGGGCGATAAAGGGGTTAAGTTTAACATTCAGGGCGATGAAGCGATTGAAGCGGGAAGTTGTCTTTTAAGCGCCAATAACGGGGTAATTGATGCTAATTTTTCAACTCAATTACAGGTTTTACAAAATGCTTTCGGAATTTATAAAGGAGGCTTGTAATGGCTCAACCAAAACAAGGCTCTAACCCTGTTTCCGAAATTGCTTTAGCGTTTTTTGTTATTATATTAATTTTAATTTTGCTTCTTGAAATGCCCAATTGGGTTATTAATTTTTCAATAAGCTTTAATATTACTTTAGGTATTGTTTTATTGATGATATCTTTATACGTCAATAAACCCTTAGAGCTTGCGGCATTTCCCTCTATACTTCTTATAGGAACAGTATTTCGGCTTGTTTTATCAATTGCTTCCACCCGTTTAATTTTGGCAAAAGGGGATGCGGGGCAGGTCGTTGAAGCGTTCGGACAGTTTGTAACGGGCGGTAATATGGTTGTAGGCGGTGTAATATTTTTAATTATTACCGTTGTGCAGTTTATGGTTATAACAAAAGGTGCTGAACGTATAGCGGAAGTTTCCGCCAGATTTGCACTTGATGCTATGCCGGGTAAACAAATGACAATTGACGCCGATTTTAATGCCGGATTAATTTCACCTGAAGAAGCAATCAGACGCAGAGAAG
>CANQAW010000029.1 GCA_947589525.1 Candidatus Gastranaerophilales bacterium | reverse complement strand
CCCTGCTTCATACGGCATGACGGACACAATGGGAAGAATGCATGGTGACGCTCAATTTGCCGGTTCATCTTCTGTTCCCGCTCACGTTGAAATGATGGGTGTTATCGGTATGGGTAACAATCCTATGGTCGGCGCTACCGTTGCTTGTGCGGTTGCTGTTCAAAAAGCAATGGGTGGTTGTTAATTCATATTTTCATCAAAAACCCCGAGATTTCTCGGGGTTTTTTGTATATGTCTATTTTTTACTTGCTTTAATTGCACTTTCTTTTGCATCGGCACCTTCATAATCGATATATGTTAAAAATTCATTCATTTGCTTTTTATTTAATTTATTTTTAACCGCTTCAATTGCTTCCTCAATTGTCATAATTCTGTATAATCCCGATTTTGGCTCTTTTTTTTCATTCTTGGAAATTAAATCAACCACTTCTTCAAGATTTTTTCTTAAGGTTATATCTTGACAGCTTTTTAATACTGCTTCTCGGGGAAGCGAATGTTTGTTTATCAATACATAACTTGCATACAAAGGAGATTTTAGCGCTCCTTTTTTGTTATTAACAATTTCTTCAATTGCCTGTTCGATTAAGAATGTTTTGTCTTTTGTTTGTGCAAACTTATTGTAATTTATTATTTCAATAATATCTTTGTTTTTTAAATTTTCATCCTGAGCAAAAATTCCTATATTATATAATGCGGATAATATATCTGATGCGCTTATATTTTCATCTTTTGTTTTTTCCCTTAATTTATTGAATTTTTTGGGATTTTGAGCAAGTTTAGAGGCAAAAATCGAAAAGTTACCCTTGGTTAGCATGCTTTGCATATAAAATTTTTCCGAATTTTTTCTTGCAATGTTTAAGAAATAAAAATATTTTTTTTCAAATTTTTCATATTCTTCACAAGACATATTTTTCTTGGCTTTTATTGCTTCGCTTGCTTCTTGCGTCGATAGTCCCTTATCAAGATAGGGTGCTAATTCAAGAGGTGAAATTTTATTTTGTTGCGAAGACAGTTCGTAATCGTATTCCAAATTGTAGTTTAAATATACTATCGCTTCTTCAAGTGAAAGCTTTTTTGCGGTTTTTTCTTCAAACATTTCCGAATTATTCATTAATTCTTCAAGTTTTTCACTTTTATAATATTTTTCGACCATAGCCATTGCTTTTGTAAAATCTATAGAGGTTTTTTTACTGATAGAATTTGCAAGGGCTGTTTTTTCTTTTATTTCTTTTGAAAATTCAACGCTGTCGTTTTTTATGGCGGGCGTTATTGTGTTTTTAGAGCTGAAATTCATAAGTTTAAAATTTGAAGCGATATTGTGGCAATTAAACAGCAGTTTCATTAATTATCTCCTTTTGTATATTAATTAACTGTCCTAAAAAAATATTTTTGCTATACTGTAATTATACAGGAATTTATAAAACGGGATAAAATAATGATATTAAATAAAATCAAAAATTATCTGGCATCAAACAAAATTGAGCTGTTGACATTAGGCTGTATTTTTATTTTTGCTTTGGTGCTTAGACTTGTTGCTATAAATAATATCGGAGAACCGATTTTTGACGAAGTGCGCTCCATGTATTTTGCTTCTCAAAGCTCTGTTTTTTCAAGCATTAAAGAAGTTTTAACAAGAAGCACGGATATGCCTTTGTACTATATTATTTTGCATATCTGGACTAAATTATTTAAAAACAGTGCATTTTCGGCTCATTTGTGTTCATTGATTTTATCCTTGCCTTTAGTTGTTATTGCTTTTTATTGTACAAAAAATTTATTTAATAAAACTGCGGGTTATTTTTGCGCTATTTTTCTTGCGTGCAGTACTTTTTGCATATATTATTCCGTGGAAATTGCATTTTATTGCCTTGTAATGCCTTTAGCATTGTTTATGACTTTTCTTTTTGTAAAAATGCTGGAGAAATTTGAAAAAAATATTACGATTTCTTTTATAATTTTGCATGTTTTACTTCTGTATACTTTTGGTTTTTCTCTTATATACGAAATTTTTCTTGCAATTGTCGGATTTAGCTATGTGCTTATTAAAAAACGTCATATTAAAGACTTTATCTTAATTTATTGCATTATTACATTAATTTCTCTGCCTGCAATTGTATTTATTATTTATAACTATTGTACAAGTTTAACTAACATTTGTTCTTTTTCAAAGGATATAATGATTTTTTCACCGCTTGCTTTAGTTGATATATTGGAAAATTTCTTTTCAAACGATAATTATAATTTAGTGTATAATTCGGGCTTTAGAGAAATTACCGATGTTATTTTTACCAGAAGATATATTGTGCTTACTTTGACTCCGATTTTAATCGGTTTATTTGCTTTGTTTAAAGCAATTAACTCCAAAAATCAAAGAATGCTTCTTTATACCCTTCCTTCCCTGCTTTCTTTGCTTTATATACTTTTGCTTTCAAGTGTCGGTGCAATATATTATGAAACTAAGTATTTGTTAATATTTTTCCCGATTATTATATCCGTTGTTTCTTTTGGATTTTCGTTAATCAGAAATAAAATAGTTTCAATTTTGTTTTTTTCTCTGTTGATATATTTAAACATATTATTTTTGTTTTTAACTCCAAAAAATGTATTAAATCTTAATTTTGCACACTTAAGCACTTTTAGCGATACCGTAGAAAAAAATGCAAATCTCAACCAAAACGATTTGCTGTTTATTCCTTTTTCGGGTGAAGTTGTAAAAATGCACATTAAGAAGGGTAAATTGGTTCCTTTCTCTTTTGATGAAGCATTGTTTTTGAAAGACCGTAATTCTTTGGAATATTATTTCGGCAAAAAGCTTTCAAAAAAACTAAATTCGGGTAATATTAAAGAGCTTTACCGAAGCTATATATTTGAAAATAAAATACCTAAGGCATACTCAAATAATCTTGAAACCCTATTTAAAAATATGAATAAAGGTCAAAAATTTATTATATTTTCAATGAATGAAAATATGACGGGATATATAGAACAGGGATATTCTTTTAACAATGACAGCTATAACTATATTCAGGTATATCCTTTGTTAATGGCAAAAGTACATATTGATGCCAAAAATATGGCGGATAAAAATCTTAAATTTATAAAAAAATACAGAGATGAAGCAAACGGTTATTCGTTCTTTGTTTACCAAAAAGATTAGTCGTTAATTTTTTCCGCTTTTTAGTAATTTATTTGTTGTATCTGCTATTTTTTGGTATTTTCTGCTATATAATAAAAAGACTCTAAAAGAGTCTTTTTATTGGGGCGGGTAGTGGGAGTCGAACCCACGTATATCGGAACCACAATCCGATGCCTTGACCACTTGGCGATACCCGCCATATTAGCTAAAATTAGGCGCTTCGTAATTATAAAACAAATATGTTTTTTTTGCAAGAAAATAGCTCATTTTTTGTACAACAGTCTTAAAAATGGCGCAAAAAGGTGAAGTTTTGGAAAAAATGTGTTAATTTAAAAAAGTAATTTTCGGACAATTCAAATTTGTATCATCTTTTAGATTGAGAAACGAGGCTGACGAAAATATGAGAGGGGGTATTGTGCGCCATTGCAACAGTGTTTTTAAGGCTGAGGATATTTGGTATTTGCTTGATAAAGACAATTTAACAAACAGGCGTTTGTATATTGCAAATTGTCCCGTATGCGGTAAAAAAATTGCCATGTATTCTTATTGTAATGCCGTAACTAATGATTTTTTTGAACAATATTTCTACTCGGGCGGTGCGGTCAGAATTAAAGAAAAATTAAAGAAAGATATTGTTTCTACTATGCTTCGTTTTAAAACAAAACAAAAAATGCCTTCGGGATTTAAGTTTGGTTTAAATAAAGAAATTAAGAAAAACGGTAAAATTGTTGCAATTGAGCAATATGCTTGTGATTTTTGGGGAAATTCAATTTTAGTAAAGAAAATCAAAAATGAGTGATTTAAAATCAAAATTAACATACAAGACTACTGAAAATTTTTCCGTCGCCAAAAACCGAAATCCTTGCTATACGCAAATTGATGCAATAAATGAATTTGATGAATTAAAAAACATTGCTCTTAACTCTTTTGATAAAAACGGAAATCCCAATATCGGCGCAGCGCTTCGGGCTGTCGAAAATAAAGCAAGAATTGCAAATTTATATTCTCAAGCTAATCTTGAAATCGGAACCATTGTTAAAATGGGCGAAATTACAATTGATGGTCAACAGCTAAAACTCAACATCGGAGAAGAATTTAATCGTCAAGAATGAAATCGTTGGTAATTCCCGAGATATTAAATATTCCGCCTAAATTGTTTCCTTTTATATTCAATTTTAATAATTATTCTTATTTCCTTTTGGAAGGCGGGAGAGCTTCGGGTAAAACCCAAAGCGTTGCACGTTTTTTGCTGTATATAGCTCAAATGCGCAAAGTCAGAATTTGCTGCGGAAGAGAAATTCAAAACTCGATTAACGAATCCGTTAAAACCGTTTTTGTGGATTTAATTGATAAATATAAATTATCTTACTCGATAAAAAAAGACAGGCTTAGCGAAAATTCTACAAATTCCTGTATATTTTTCAAGGGATTTAGAGAGCAGGGAAATGTAAATATTAAAGGTCTTGAAGGTATTGATATACTTTGGATAGACGAAGCTCAATCAATTACAAAATCGACTCTTGATATTATCGTTCCTACAATCAGAAAGAAAAATTCGGTTATAATTTTTACCATGAATCGTTTTACACGGTTTGATGCCGTATATGGCTTTTGTGCCAAACGAAAAGATTGTTTGCATATAAATATCTGCTATTTTGATAACCCATTTGTTGACGAAAAAATTTTAAATGAAGCTTATATCTCAAAAAATACCAATTTAAACGACTATAATCATATTTGGCTCGGATATCCTTTGACAAACAATAACGAATTTTTAATTTCATCTCAAACGTTGGATAACGCATTTAATTTGGAATATCAAAAAGACATGTATCTCAATGAAGCTTCGGTTATGAGTGTTGATTTATCTGCTTCGGGCGCTGATTTGTGTGTGGCAAAACTTCTGGTTCGTCAAAGCACAAATATGTGGCTTGAAAAAGACACTATAACTTGGTCTGAAACAGATACCGACATAACTCAGGGCAAAATAATAAGTCTTTATTCCAGATGGTCTCCGAGTTTATTAATTGTGGATGCAGACGGTCTGGGTTATCCGATTTGGATTAGTATTCAAAAAATTATTAACGGCACCGTCGGTTTTAGAGGTGCTAAAAAACCTCTTTCTAAATATGCGCTTAATGCCCGTGCAGACGGATATCTTGCTTTAAGGGAATATTTGGAAAAGGGATATTTAAAGCTGACCGATAAAAATACGATAAGACAGCTTGAGTACATTAAGAAAATATATAAGCCGAACGGTTTGATTGCAATTCAAGATAAAAAAGAGATAAGAAAATTGCACAGCGAAAGTCCTGATTATGCAGATTCGTTGATGATGGCTTTGTATGCGGTTAACTATTGCTTAAACAATGTTATTTCAGATGTTTACGAAGTTAGCTCTTGCGTGCAAAGCGAATTTGAACCCTTCGACTAAAGAAAGGAGATAATTATGTGTTTTGTTAAAACGCCTTCCGTACCCAATATTCAGCCTGAAATTGTTGAACGTAAACAGGCGGATGCTTCCGTTACAAAAAATTCGCAAAATCAGAACAAAAAAAGCGGTTTTGCTCAAAATGTTAAAACTTCCGCTTTCGGATTAACCGATGAAGCCGTTACGGGTAAAAATACACTTTTGGGAGAATAAAAATGTCTTTTTACAGTGTTGAATATTTTCAAAAAAGAAAAAAACAGATGGAGGAAATTTTTAATATTATAAAACCTGATTTGCAAGAGCTTGCGGATTATTTTTCTCCGAGAAGCGTAAATTTTATTGCAAGAAATACCAGACGTCCGCTCGCTAAAAACAAAAAAATTGTTGACTCAACTCCGCTTATAGCGCTCAGAAACTTTTCTTCAGGTATGATAAGCGGTGCTACGAGCCCTGCAAATCGTTGGTTCAAGACTTCATTCGACAATTTAAGCGTGAAAAACGATTTTTATTTAAAAAACTGGTGTCATAATCAAGAGGAATTGACAAGGCAAATTCTTAATTCTTCTAATTTTTATCAGGTGCTTCCCGAAGTATACAAACAACTCGGCGTTTTTGGGTTTTCGGCTGTTTGTTTAGAACCTGATTATGACAGTGTGGTCAATTTTAAAGTTTTGCCTATCGGCTCATATTATTATGCTAAAAATTCCAAAGCAAAAACGGATACTTTTTGCAGAGTATTTATGGAAACTGCCAAAAATATAGTTGAAAAATATGATGTTCAAGATTTGGAGCTATTGGAAGATGCTAAAAATAATCCTCAAAAATTATATGAGTTAATTCACTTTGTTGAAGAAAATAAGTATTACAAGCCTCAAAGATTATCTTCAAAATATGCAAAATATGTTTCAGTTGTAATTTTGAATAATAAAAATATATTTTTATCCGCAAAGGGCTTTGATAAATTTCCTTATGTTGTTTTTGAATCAGGCTTTTCATGCGATATAGATTATCCTCAGGATTCGCCCGCCATAAATGCTTTAGCTGATGTTAAACAATTAATGACAATGGTAAAGGAATATGCTAAAGCTGTTAAAAAAATTGTAAGTCCTGCTTATAAAGGGCCTGCTAGTTTAAAAAACAAAAAACTTGCAGATATCCCGGGCGCATACATTGAAGAAGACGAAAACGGCAGAGGAATTACTCCCGTATATGAAGTTAATCCCAGAATTTTAGAACTTAAACAGGAAAAAGACGAACTTAAAAACATTATTAAAGAGCATTTTTATAACGATTTATTTGCCGTAATTCTCTCTACTGCCGAAAGAGGAAGAACCGCTACAGAGGTAAACGAGCTTAAGGAAGAAAAAATGGTTCTTTTATCACCGTTGCTTGAGCAAATTCACAGCTCTTTGCGTGATATTTTGCATTGGATATATGACGAAGAAATAAAAGTCGGTATTCTTGAGCCTTTAAAAAAGGAATATAACAATGTTAATTTAAAAATCGAGTTTGTTTCAAGCTTAGCTCAAGCACAGAAGGTAATTAATATCTCAAGCATTGAAAGATTTACGACATTTGTTTCAAATATTGCAAATGCACTTGACCCCGTTCTTAAATCCAAATTAAATACGGAAAATATTATTGAAGATTATGCTTCTTTTGCAAATATTAATCCAAGCCACCTTGTATCCAAAATTGAGATGGATAAGCTCAGAAACGACATAAATAATCAAAACAATATTCAAAAACAAATGCAAACTCTGAAAGAAGGAAGCCAAATTATTCAAAATATGGGCGGTATTGATTCTCAGGGCTCTAACCTTCTTTCAAGATTTGGAATTATATAGGAGTAAATATGAATACTTTAACCAAAGATAAATTAGACAGTGTTTTTTATCTTGATTTTATAAACAATCTGGATAAAATATTTTATGAGCTTTTATATTCTTCTCAAAACGGTTATATCAATCTTTCAAGTGCGGGTGCCGTAAATGAATTTGATTTATATATACAAAAATTTGATTACGAAGCCTCAAAAATATCTCAAAATGTTGATTTTGCAAATAAAAACGATATTATTTCTTCTAAAAAAGAGGAATTTATCAGAGAACTTGAAAAACATTTTTATAAAGAAGCTCAAAATTGGGCTCAGGAAGTTTTTGAAAATCAAGTTGATAATATTCTTTTTTCGGTCGGATTAAATAAAGATAACGCAAAAATCCTTGATGCTCTTTACACTCGTGCCATAAGCCTCATAGGGTGGCTGTGTCAATTCGGAAATTTTGATAAAAGCATATCTCATGCTCTGGTTAAAAAATTTAATTCGGAATATAAAGAGGCGCTAAAATCAAACTTTAATGACTATCTGCCCAATGAAAAAACTCAAAAAACACAGCCTGATATCTTTTTGAAAATATTGAAAATTTACCGTGAAAATTTCGATGATTTCATGTCTTTGGATTTTTATGTCTGTAAACAGTATATTTCTCAAGAAGATTTAAATTATTTTGTTAAGCTCAAAGACAAATCCTGTACAAGCGAAAAAACTCTATATGATGATGAGATAGATTTAATAAATTGCGCTGTCGGCATTTTAAATCTGAAAGCCGATATTCATAAATATGAATTTATAAAACTGGTGCTGAATGATTTCAATAATTTTTTAAGTCAAAACAAGAAAATAACCGAAGAAGACAAAATTAATTTGACAAAAAGACGAATTGAATTATACAAAGATGCCCTGTCAAATCATACCGAGTTTAAATATTTTAAAAAGAAACTTATTTCTTTGAATGGGTAATTGTGCAGTATTTGGGATTTGCTAAATATTTTTGAAAAATTTCGCCGTTTGTTGTCATTTTGGCTTCAAATATCGGTTCTTTTGCTATTTGTTTCGCAAATGTTTGGCTAAATTTCAGCATTGAATTTGAAATAAAATTCAATTGTCCTTGTTCAAAATTACAAGTTAAAAGCTCCCAGTCGCTTCCCTGAGATATTTTTTCTTTGTATGTGCATTTATTGTTTTTATTCTTTTCAAGAACTACCGAAATATTAAAAATTTCGCCGTTTCTTTCTATATCTTCGCTTTTGGCGTATTTTTCGCAAGTTTTAACAGCCGTAGAAAAAGAAAGTATACCGTTTGCCGAAACCTCAGTATATATGAATGCGGATAAAAGAAGCAATATTAATAACGTAAGAATTTTTTTCATTTAATTTCTCCTCTACTAAATTATAGCATACAGAAAGGATTATTATGCAAGAAGAACAAAATTTCAACACCGAAAAAATTAAAGAAGCACAACAGGCAGGCTGTTGTCTTGGTTCTGATGATTACGATTACTCCAAATTCAGCAATTTAAAAGATTTTTGTTTGGATGAAGAATTGCTTGCCAAATTTCGCCCGATAGCAAAAAAATTAAATCTTTCACAAGAATCAGTTGAGTTATTACTGGATATTGCATATCAAATGTCCAAAAAACAGGATGTAAAATTTCATGAAGAATTAGACGCAAAGCAGGCCGGTTTGCTTGATGAATATAACAGACTTTTTGATGAAGACAGTGAAATTCCAAACAAAAATTCCTTAAAAATCAGGCAATATATGTCTGTTGCTGACGATGCTTATAATCAATTTGCTAGCCCCAAGTTGAAAGAACTTTTTAAAAGCCTTGGTTTAAATTACCACCCCGAGCTTATAAAAATGTTTTATAAAATCGGGACTCTGTCTTCACAAGACGATATTTTATATTCAAACAAGCCTCCGATTGAGCAGTTAACACCTGCACAGATATTATACGGAAAACGTGACTAATAAAAGAAAGGAGAAAAAATGGCTACCGTAGGCACAACTTATTTAACCTTAAAAGATAAACTTGCCCAAACTACGGAGGGACAAGTTACTTCGACAATTATTGATTTATTATCTCAATCCAATGTTTTATTGGAAGATGCCGTTGTACGCGAATGCAACGAAGGCTCTACTCATAAAACTACGGTCAGAAACGGTTTACCTGATGTGGAATTTCGAAAATTTTATCAGGGAGTTAATGCTTCAAAAGGCGAATATACTCAAATTACGGACACTACCGGAATGCTTGAGGTATACTCTCAGGTTGACAAGGCTCTTGCTGATTTGGAGTCGAGTCCGGACCAGTTTAGAATTAATGAAGCACAGGCTTTTTTAGAATCTATGAATAATACCGTTCAGCAAAATATTTTCTACGGTTCAAAAAAGACTAATCCCGCAGGATTTGACGGTTTGTCGGTAAGATATAATAAAATTTCTCAAGACCCTGCCTCGCTCGGCTACAGAGTAATTGATGCGGGAGGAAAGGGAAAGACAAATACTTCCGTCTGGTTTATTACATGGGGCGATTTGCATACTCATCTTTTATACCCGAAAGGTTCTAATGCCGGCTTATTGCATGAAAACAAAGGTGCGCAAACGGCATTTGATGCGGACGGTAAAATGTATGAAGTATACAGAGACCACTATAAATGGGACATAGGTTTAACGGTGCGTGATTTCAGGTCAACCGCCAGAATAGCAAATATTGACGTTACAAAGCTTGACGGTTCTGATTGCGCAGATTTAATAAAATTGATGATTTGTGCTTATCATAGAATTAAGCGCTTTGCAAAAACGGGAAACACCGTTATTTACTGCAACGAAACAATTCAAGCACACCTGCATTTGCAAGCCGTAAATAAGTCTAATGTTAACTTGACTATGGATAACGTTGCGGGCAAGCCCGTAGTTACGTTTTTGGGTATTCCGGTTAAATGCGCCGATCAAATTGTTAATACTGAAAATGCAGTTATATAATATGGAGGAAAGATGTTATTAGATTCGCAAAATTTATTTTCCGATAATCAAAAAATTTCAAAAGCTTCCCCTGCGGATAGTGACAATATTGTAAAATTCGGTAAAGGTGATATATCATATCTTCCTTTATTAATACAGGTTACAAATGATTTTACCAATGTTGAATCTCTGGATGTAAAAGTTGTTACAAGCGCCGATGAAGCTTTTTCGGAGCCTGTTGAATTGGCAAGCTCAAAATTACCGCTTAATGCTCTAAAATGCGGTGCAATATTCCCTATAACACACATGCCGTCGGGTAATTTAGGATATATTAAGCTTATCTATACCCCCGAGGGTGCTTCTGACGAAACAACGGGATGTATAACATCGGGAATAGTGAGTGCTCTTGAAACCGATTTTGAATAATTTACTTTGCGGGCATATCAGCCCGCAAAATTTTTTAATTTACGGAAAGGTTTTTTATGTGTTTAAACATTATGGATACGGCGAATAGAATTTTAAAAGATACGATTGGAGACTTAAATTTATATTCAAGTAAAAAAAATGATGAATATAAACAGCAGGTTGCGCTAAATCAAATTAAAACCGCACAGCTTCAAGCGCAAAATCTGCGCCAAGAAGGCATAGAAAAGGCGAGAAAAGAAAAAATAGAAGCTCTCAAAAATTCATCATCTCAAATGGCGAAAAATGCTTCCAACGGATTTGATGCTATTTCGCAAACTAATATGTTTCAATATGATGATATATATAACGAACATTTCTCCAATGCTTCGGATATTTTGGAAAATTATTATCGTCAATCCGAAAGCTATGATACAGATGCACGCAATAAACACAACGAGTTAAAACATGATGCTGAAATTAATCGGTACAATTATCTCGGAAGTACATTGTCCGTTGCGAAAAAATGGTTTCACAAATAATAATTAAACACAAAAGGCAGGTTATATGTATTTAAACAAGGCGCAAATATTTAATATTGCTCTAAATACCATAGGTGTATCAGTCCCGATAGAAAAAGCAAACAGTGAAGATAACAGATTTGTTCTGCTAAACAATTACTATGAGCTTGCAAGAGATTATGTTTTAAAAGATTTTGACTGGAATTTTGCTTCTACTTTTAAAACTCTTTCACTGTCGGATATAGAAATCAATTCGGCTTTGCCGTATGAATACAGATATTGTTATACCTATCCAAATAATTGTATAAGTGCAAAAAATGTTTTTTCAAAAGGCAGTTATATTCTTGAAAAATTTTATATACATTCGCTGGAAAACTATCAAAAGGTTATTCTTACAAATGCCGATAATGCAATTTTAAGATATACACGAAGAATTACCAAGGAAAATTATTTCAGTCCCGAGTTTTCCATGGCTCTTGCTTTTTATCTGGCGTCTTTGACGGCTAATGCAATTGTCGGAAGCGTTCAAAAAGGCGAAGCTGCTTTTCAAAAATACCGCCTGTTGCTTAAGAGAGCGGAAATGCTCAATGCGCAAGAAGGTGCTGATTATATTTATCGTGATGATACATACATTAATTCAAGAGGTTAGCCATGAGTGTAAGAGTATGTCAAAATTCATTTTCCAAGGGTGTCATTTCTCCTTCACTGCAGGGCAGAGTTGATTTGGCTCAATATTCAAATGCTTTAAAAACGTTGAACAACGGCATTGTTTTACAAGAAGGATGTGTTGTTAACCGTGCCGGATTGGAGTTTTTGGCAAGTGCTAAATTTTCCGATAAAAAAGCACGTTTATTCCCCTTTGTATTCGGATTAAATCAAAATTACGTTATAGAAGCAGGCGAAGGGTATTTCAGATTTTTGCTTGACGGCGGTTATATATTAACCGATGATGGTAATATTTATGAAATCGCCACGCCTTATACACAGGAAGATATTTTTTCCGTTGATTATGTTCAACAAGCTGATGTTATTACGTTTGTTCACAGAAATTATAAACCTTGTCAATTGGCTCGAATTAAGCATAATGTTTGGGAATTTAAAGAAATTGATTTTAAAGCTAATATAGACCCTCCTCTAAATGTTAAAGCGGTATATACCGGCTCTGTTTCTTCAAATACAAAAACATATTCTTACGTTGTATGTGCCGTGCGAAAGGATACTAACGAAGAAAGCAGTGCAAGCGCTTCCGTTGAAATTTTGGGTCACAGAGAGTCCTCTTGGACTACTTCGGAATATATAACTATTTCTTGGGACAAGGTGGAAAATGCGCTTGAATATAATGTTTACCGCTCAATAAACGGAATATATGCATATATCGGCACAAGTGCTTCATGCGAGTTTGTTGATGACAATATTGAGGGCGATTTGACTTCGTGCGCACCCATTTTTACAAATCCTTTTGAAAACCAAAATCCGTCTTGTGTTTGTTATTTTCAACAGAGAAAAATTTATGCCGGTTCAAATTTAAACCCGCAGACAATTTGGGCAAGCCAAACGGGTACAAATGATAATTTTAATATTTCGAGACCTCTTAATTCTACCGATTCCGTAAATATGTCGCTATATGATAATGTAGCGAATAATATTCAATTTTTGCTTCCTTTTGATGATTTAATTATTATGACCACAAATACAGAATGGTCTGTAAACGGTTCGGACGGTGTTTTTTGCGCCAATCCCTCACCCGTTGCCAATATTCAATCTTATTACGGTTCTTCTAAGATTAAACCCGTTGTCTCCGGTTCTATGGT
>CANQAW010000028.1 GCA_947589525.1 Candidatus Gastranaerophilales bacterium | reverse complement strand
AGGTCAATACTTTCTTTTGAATTATTAATTTCCTGAACCAATCTTTTGCAGATATATTCCCTGCAGGAATTTTCAGGCTTTTTATATAAATAAGGATTGGATACAAAAAATTCTAAATTGTTAAACTTTTTATAAAGCGAGGTTTTATAATTTTGTTTATTTTTATCTATATTAAAAGAAGAAATATACTGCCGGCGTTCAAGACATATTTTACAAGGAATGTAGTTTTTATTTTGCGAATTGCGAATTAATTTTCCGTTTGAAATTTTTTGCGCAAATTCGCAACCAAGCTTATGAACAATATTGTTCTTTAAATTCAAAATCAAAAAATCGCTATCTTTCAGGCTGTCTGCGTTTTTCTTAATTTGAGTTAAATTTTCTTCTTTTTGATAATCGGCTTCAATAACGTTTGTTTTTAGAGTTGCAAGTCCTGATTTTAAAAGAAATTTTGATAAATTTTCTCCATCGAGCAAAATTTCAACTTCTCTATATTTATTAACGGGGTTATATTTTTCAAGCTCTCCTATAATTTCAACTTCCTTGTTTAAATAATTATCAAGTGCAAAATGATGCGCAATATAGCCTGTTTTTAAATAGTCATTCATGGCTATAGCCTTCTTTTGCGCATGTTTTAAAGTAAAATAGTTTTTATTGGCGGATAGCGCTGTAACATGTTTTAATTTGAAATGTTCATCGGGTTCTGAAATATTATTAAAATTCAAATCCATATAAAACTCATCCGCTTCAATTACCTTTAAAATCTTATATTTAGGAGATTTATCCCGTAAATTATAAGATAAAAGAAAACAAACAAATATTAAAAATAAACAAAAAATCGAAATAAGTTTGGATTTTAAAGTCATAAAACAATCTTATTTTCAAAACAAAAAAAATTAAATTTGTTAACAAAAGTTTATAAAAGTACTTGTTTAATAATTTTGTTTAATATAATATGAGTAATACTGGAACAACTAACAAAAAGGGCAAAAAAATGAATCCTATAATTGACGAATTAGAAAAAGAATATACGCAAAAAGAAATGCCTGAAATAAACCCCGGGGATACGGTTAAAGTGTTCGTCAGAATTATCGAAGGCAACAAAGAAAGAACTCAAGCGTTTGAAGGCACTGTTATTAAAAAACGCGGAGGCGGAATAAACAAAACTATCACTGTTAGAAAAGTATTCCAAGGCGTCGGCGTTGAACGTGTATTTGCAATTTATTCACCAAGAATTGAAAAAATTCAAGTTTTAAGAAAAGGCGATGTCAGACGTGCAAAATTATATTACTTAAGAGAACGTTCAGGCAAAGCTACTCGTATCAGAGAAAAAATGGAAAAAAGATAATTTTTTCCCGCTGGAAATTTTAAAGAACCTTGGATTTTATATAACAAATCCAAGGCTTTTTAATAAAAACAAAAAGGAATTGTAATGAATAGTAATTTTATCCATTGGTACCCCGGGCACATTGCAAAAGCGCAAAGACAGCTTAAAGAAAAATTAAACCTGACAGATGTAATTATCGAAGTGCTTGATGCAAGAATTCCTTATTCCAGCTGGTATAAAACAACCGCCGATTTATGCGCCAATAAACCAAGATTGATTTTGTTAAATAAATCCGATTTATCGGATAAAAACTATAATCAAATCTGGGCGGATTATATTCAAAAAAAGACTCTTTGCGAAGTTTTAATTACAAGCTTAAAAAACAAAAACGATATAAATAAAATAATAAATAAAGTAACGGCACTTTCAAAAGATATAACTCAAAAACGCCTTGAAAAAGGGCTTTTACCAAGACCTGTAAGAACAATGGTTATAGGTATGCCAAATGTCGGGAAAAGTTCAACTATAAATAAACTCACTAAAAGCTCCAAAACAAAAACAGGCGCTCGTGCAGGTGTTACAAGGACTCAACAATGGGTTAGAATAAATGATAAAATCGAGCTTTTAGACACCCCGGGGATTATCCCTACCGTTCAAAATGACCAAAATCAAGCTATTAAACTCGCATACGTTAATTCTGTCGGAGAAAATGCTTATAACAGCGAATTTGTAGCTGAAAATTTAATTGAAAATCTCTTAAAAAACTATAAAAAAGAACTCTATAGTTATTATAACTTTGAATTAAACGAAGAAATAACCCTTGAAGCAATTTCTTATAAAAGAAATTGGATTTTAAAAGGAAATAAACCAGACTTAAAAAGGACTTCTCAATATATTCTAAGTGCTTTTAGAGAAGGAAGAATCGGAAAGTTTACTCTTGAAATACCTGATGATTATGGACTTATTTGAATTTGATAAAAACGAAAAAACTATAATATCTCCTCTTGGGCTTAAAACAACTTATGATTTTATAATAGGCTCAGACGAAGCAGGCAGAGGCCCTGCGTCAGGCGGTGTTTGGGCGGGAGCAGTTTGTTTTTTTAATGATGTTGATAAAAATTTATTTAAAAAATTAAACGATTCAAAAAAACTCTCCCCTAAAATCAGAGAAGAACTTTTTGATTTAATTATTCAAAATTCTTTTTATTCGATTAAGTCGGTTGATGTTGAAACAATTGAAAAAATAAATATTTTAAATGCTTCTCTTTTAGCGATGAAGCTTGCAGTAAAAGAAGTTATAGATAAATTAAAAACAAAAAATATTTTAACTTTAGTTGACGGAAATAAATTAATAAAAGATTTTCCCCATCCTCAAAAATATATCATAAAAGGAGATATGCTTTCCGCTAATATTGCGGGCGCAAGCATTCTTGCAAAAGTTTCAAGAGATAACTATATGCTGGAAATTGATAAACAATTTCCGCAATACGATTGGAAAAACAACAAAGGATATCTGACTAAAAAACATATTGAAGCAATTAAAAAATACGGCATTTGTAAATATCACAGAAAATCATTTTTAAAAAACATACTAAAAGGCGCCCGAAATAATTCGGACGCCGTATAATATATAAAATCTTCTTTTCCGTAATACCAATTATATTAAACTTGTTGCTATAGAAGGTGCTTGGTTTGCTTGAGCAAGTAAAGCAACGGATATTTGTTGAAGTATTTGATTTTGAGTGAAATCTGAAGCTTCTTGAGCAACGTCAGCATCCGTAATTACTGATTTAGAACTTGATAAGTTTTCGTATTGTGTTTGAAGAGTTTCTAAAGCAGAAGCTAAGCGGTTTTCAGCAGAACCAATTTTTGATTTTCTTTCTGTGATGTTAGTAATAGCATCATCAAGGTGTCCAATTGCCGTAGATAATTGTCCTGCCGTTAAAGTAGCTACGTTAAAGCCGGCGGAATTAATTGTTATACCTTTTTTGTGAACTCCGCTTGATAAACCAACGGTCATCTCTGTTAAAGCTGAGAAGCTTACGCAGTCAAATAATGATTTATCGATACTGATAACGTTATCTTCTCTGGCATCAGCGCCGACTTGGAAAGTTGCACCTTGTTTTTGCAGAGAAGCTGCGCCATCTTTGTTGTCAGCATCTTCTTCAAACAAGTGAAGACCTGAATATTTGGAAGATGAAGATATACGGTCGATTTCAGCTACACGTTCATCAATTTCATCTTGCATAGCTTGTTTTTCATCTGTTGAATAAGTTGAGTTCTTTGCTTGAAGAGTCAGGTCACGAATTCTTGTTAAGTTGTCTTCGATAACGTCCAAGTTTCCTTCTGTTGTAGATAACAGATTTGTAGCATTTTGAATGTTGTTTTGAGCAACTTTGTTGCCGTCCAGTTGAACATTCATTTTTGCAGCGATAACTGTTCCTGCTGCGTCATCACCTGCACGGTTAATCTTTAAACCGCTGGACATTCTTTCCATGGCAGTAGATAACTTGTTTGTGGATTTTCCCAGCAAACCTTGAATTTTCAACGCGTCGACGTTTGTGTTAATAGTAACAGCCATAAATGAGCTCCTTTCATAAAGCCTTAATACAATCCGTTGTGTTTCGAAAAATTACTTATTAATTTCTCTCTTAGAATTACTATTCACACTTTTTTAAATCTTTAAACAGATAAATTTAATTATTAATTATATTAACAAACACAAAAGCGCCAAAGGACAGCGATAACCTTAAAATTGACAAAATCAAATGTTAATTATTGTAACAAATACAATTCTTAAGTTAAAAATCTATGTTTTTTGGAATTTAGATTTTACAAAAGCTATTTCTTGTTTTTTGGTTTTGAAATTTTGGGGATTTTTAAGTTTTTCTTCTAATGTATCCGATAGGATTTTTCCTATAGTTTTACCTTGAGGATAGTTTAGTTTAATTAAATCTTCCCCTTTTATTAAAAGCTTTATATCTTTTAATTTTAAATAAACAAGGGCATTTTTATCCTGCGTTTTGTAAAAGTAATAAGCAAGATTAGAAATATCAAGTTTTTCAAAGTTTTTTACGATGTCTGTTTTTGATTTTGCGCAAAATAGAGGCGTTTGATTATCGGATAAAATAAAATAATAAAATTGCGCCAGATTTTCATCTTTGAGCTTAAATTTTTTAACTGTTTTTTCGATATTTTCTAAATCATATTTAAGATTTTTATTTATTAATTTATAAATTTTATAATCAAGAATATCTTTAAAGATTTTTTTGTTATTTTTTGAAGATAAAATTTTTAATAAAACGGATTTAATTCTATCCGTTGAAGCGTTTTTTAAATTCGGATTTTTAAGATAATCTTTAATTAAAGTTATATCATATTCCGTAAAATCAAAATTAAAGCGGTGTTTAAAATCTAACCCCCTTAAAATCCTTGTGGGGTCATCGATGTAGCTATTTTTATGCAAAACTTTTAAAGTTTTATTTTTTATATCTTTTAAACCGTCTGTTAAATCAATAATTTCAAAACTAAGCTTATTATCTTTCAGTTTTATTTCTTTATATAAAGAATTAATTGTAAAATCTCTCCTTAAAACATCTTGTTCAATTTTTACGCCCGTTTTGGTAACTTCCGGTAAACAGCCTGAATAAGGATATTTTTCAAGGCGGGTTGAAGCTATATCAAAGGTATTATTTTTATAAATAACTTTAACGGTTTTAAAATCCTCGTGGATTGATTTAATTTTTAATTCTTTAATTTTTTTACAAAATTCTATTGCGTTTGTATCGACTATTAAATCAAAATCTTTTGTTTTTTTGTTTAAAATTTCATCTCTGACACAACCACCCACGAAAAACAAACGGACACCCTGTTTTTGAGCGTTTAGTGAAAGTATTTTTAAAAAGTCATTAAAATCTTTTTTTAACATTTTACTTTTTTAAAACTTCAGGGTAATTTTTTTCAATAAAACTTGTGTTAAATTTACCCGAGATGAAATTAGGATTAGTTAAAATCCTTTTGTGGAAAGGAATTGTGGTTTTAATACCTGTTATAACGTAATCATCAAGCGCTCTTAGCATTCTTTTTCTGGCATCTTCCCTGTCTCTGCCCCAGCAGATTACTTTTCCGACTAAGGAATCATAGTAAGGGGGAATTTTATAGCCCGTATAAGCATGAGAATCAACACGTGTTCCAAAACCGCCGGGGGCGATGTAGCCCTCTATCATTCCGGGGTTTGGCATAAAGCATTTTTCCGAGTCTTCTGCGTTAATTCTGCATTCTATGGCATGACCTTGAAGTTTGATATCTTTTTGGGAGTATGAAAGTTTTTCTCCTTGAGCAATTTTAATTTGTTCTTTTACAATATCAACATTTGAAATCATTTCGCTGACACAGTGTTCTACTTGAACACGTGTATTCATTTCCATAAAATAGAATTTTTTATCTTTGGGGTTGGTTTCATCAAGCAAAAATTCGATTGTTCCCGTGCCCTCGTAATTAATTGCTTTAATTGCTTTAATTACGCAAGAACCCATTTTTTCTCTGATATCTTCCGTTATTGCCACAGAGGGCGCTTCTTCAAGAAGCTTTTGGTTTCTTCTTTGAATTGAACAATCTCTTTCGCCCAAATGAATAACGTTTCCGTAGCTGTCAGATAAAATCTGAACTTCGATATGACGGGGGTTTTCAATAAATTTTTCAACATAAACATCGGGATTTGCAAAAGCACTTTGAGCTTCAGCTCTGCAAAGATTAAAAGAATCTTCGAGTTCTTCTTCTTTTCTTACTATCCGCATGCCTTTTCCGCCGCCGCCTGCGGTTGCTTTAATTATAATAGGATAGCCGACTTTTTTAACAAAAGCTTTAATATCTTCAATATCTTCAACTATGCCAAGACCGGGAGTGATTGGAACGCCTGCTTCCTGCATTGTTTTTCTTGCGTTTGCTTTATCTCCCATTTTAAGCATGGCATCCGAACTCGGCCCGATAAATTTAATATGATGTTCTTCGCAGATATCAACAAAATCGGCTCTTTCCGATAAAAAACCGTAACCGGGGTGAATGGCGTCTGCGCCTGATGTCAGCGCTACTGAAATTAGCGCAGGAATATGAAGATAACTTTTTGCACTTTGCGCAGGGCCAATACAATAGGCTTCATCCGCTAAAGATACATGCAGGCTTTGAGCGTCCGCTTGAGAATACACTGCAACGGTTGCAATTCCAAGTTCTCGGCAGGCTCTTATTATTCTGATGGCTATTTCGCCTCTATTTGCGATTAAAACTTTTTTAAACATTTATTATACCTTGTGCGTTACTCAACATACATTAAAACTTGTCCGTATTCAACGCTTTGACCGTCTTCAACGCAAATTTGAGTAACTTTACCTGAAACATCCGATTCAATTTCGTTCATAAGCTTCATTGCTTCAACTATACAAACAACCTGCCCTGCGCTTATTACATCGCCGACTTTAACAAAAGGCTTTGCCCCGGGTGCGGGTGAAGCATAAAATGCCCCGACCATAGGAGAAGTGATTGCCGTTCCTTTAGGCTGGGATGATTGTTTTTCTTCTTTAGGATTAACGGGCGCTTGAGCTTGAACAGCCGGTTGAACCGCACAAGAAGCAACCTGAGGCGCACTTTGAATAATTTGCAATTCTTTTCTGACTGTAATGGCTTCTTCGCCGTCTTCTAAGATAATTTCCGATAACTGGTTATCGTTTAAGATTTTGGCAATTTTTTCAATATATTCTATTTCGTATTTCATATTTCTAACCTTTTATACTCTGTCAAGATATTCATTTGTACGAGTGTCAATTCTAAGTTTATCACCAACCTGAATAAAGAAAGGAACGTTAACAACGGCACCGCCCTCTAAAGTAGCGGGTTTTGAACCGCCTTGAGCAGTGTTTCCTTTTTCGGCGGGAGGAGTATCTATAACTTCTAATTCAACAAAATTAGGTAAATCTATGCCGATTATTTTAGAATCATGAAGTAAAATTTGAACCGTCATATCTTCTTTAAGATATTTAATGCCGTCGCCAATTCTATCTATAGGAACAGACATTTGCTCATAGCTTTCAAGGTCCATCATAACAAGGTCTGAACCTTCTTTGTATAAATACTGCATTTCACGTCTGTCTAACATTGCTTTTGCGACTTTTTCACCTGCACGGAATGTCTTTTCTACAACTTGACCCGTTTCAACATTTTTAAGTTTGGTTCTGACAAATGCCGCGCCTTTTCCCGGTTTAACGTGTAAAAATTCGACAACAGACCAAAGTCCGTTATCTATATCAAGCGTTAAACCTGTTTTTAAATCGTTTACTGAAATCATAAATTATTCCTGTTAATCTAATCTTTGATTATTTTATCATAAACTTGATATTTTACATAAAAATTTTGGTCACTCTTTGCGATTTGTAATAAATCAATAGGTGCATCAGGCATTTTAGCAAGAAGTTTCGCTGTTTTTTCCCTTATTGTATAATCGTAAAATTTTATTGTTTTTGTTAAAATTTCTTGTACTTTTTTGCCGTATCTGTCGCTTATGCAGTATGAAAGCGCCTCTAAATACCAATACAGCGCAAAAATCAGCTTATTTTTGGCATGACTTTTTGTATTTTTTAAATGAGTGTTATCTTTATTTGTAATGTTGTTAAGTATTTGAAAGAGCTTATCTATGATTTTTTCTTCAAGCAAGCTTTGAAGACGGGGGTTATTTTCAATTATTTTACAAATTGTTCTTGAGACATTGGGGTTAATATCAATAATTGCATTTAGAATTTTTGAAAGCGCAAATTCATCGCAAAAAAATTCTTTTGAATAATCGTTTATTTCTTCAAGCTTAAAAGCCGTCGCTTCACGCACGGGGTCAGGGTGGTCTGTAAGATTATCAATGAGTATATTAAAATCTTTTCGGTTTTCAATTTTATCCGTATCGATAATAGAGAAAACCTTGGAAAAATCTTTATCGGTGTTTTTTAAATTTTCATCAGCCATATTAATTATTAAAGCATAACAAAAATAATGAGCAAAAATGACTTTGACAAAATTATAATAATTCTTAAATATATAAAAAGGATTTTTAAAATGGATATTATAAAAAAATTATTTTGCTTCAACAATGACGAAGAAGGCGCAATAGGACTTTGCAAATTTAATGATGAGTTTTATAAACTTGCGCAAAGCAAAAGCGCTTTTAAAGACAAAGTCAACAAAAATGCAACCTTAACTCAAATGTTAAAAAGAAGCGTTTAATTGGACAAAAAAGCAATAATTGCGCCATGGTGATGAACCAGCAGGGGAACAATTATTCCTAAAATCATTCCGCAAAAAACTTCTAAAGGAGTGTGTCCCAAAAGCTCTTTGAGTGCTTCATAAGGCTTAACTTCTTTGTTTTTTTGAACAAATTCATCAACAAGACGATTTAATGTTGCCGCTGTTTTTCCTGCCGCTCTTCGAAGTCCTGCGGCGTCCTGCATAATAACAAGCGAGAAACCCAAGGAAACAGCAAAAAGCATGGAATTAATCCCCTCAATTAAAGCAACAGAGGTAGATAAAGCAATTACGCCGGCTGTATGAGAAGAAGGCATGCCCCCCGTGGTTGTGAAAATTTTAAAATTCATTTTTTTATGCGTGCAAAGGTAAGTTATAACCTTAATTAATTGAGCGATTGAAGCGGACAAAAGACCGCAGAAAAGCGCTTCATATCCCGTATTATAAAATTGAAAATCTCCCACTTATTTTTTCACTTTCGCAATTAGTAAACTGTATATTTCTTCAAATATCTCGGATTTTATACCTAATGAATTTAGTATAGCACAGTTTTCATCAATCAGGCTATAGAAAATATTTTTTGCTTCATTTAAACCATAAGCGCTGACGTAGGTTAATTTATTTGAGTTTTCGTCTTTGTGCGCCGTTTTACCAAGCTCCTCGGTTGTAAGAGTGTAATCTATAATATCATCGTAGATTTGAAACAAAAGCCCGAAATTATAAGCGTAATTTTGAAGATTTTCTATTATTTTTTTATCGCACTTTGCAAGCTTAGCGCTTGATGTAATTGCAAAATTAAACAGCGCCCCTGTTTTATATTTATGAATATATTTTAAATTTTCTATATCAATTTTTTTATTTTCGGCTTCGATATCGCAAATTTGTCCCGCAATTATGCCTTTTGCACCCGCACAGATAAGATAATCTCTTACTATATCAAGGACAATTTCTTTTGAAACGGCAGGGGGAGTTTTATCTATAATCAATTGCGCACCGAAAGAAATAAGCCCGTCGCCCGCTAAAAGCGCAATTGCTTCACCGAAAACTTTATGATTTGTCGGTTTTCCCCGTCTTAAATCATCGTTATCCATGCAGGGTAAATCATCATGGATTAAACTGTATGCGTGCATAATTTCAACGGCACATGCCAGAGGAAGCGCAGTTTTGATATCGACATCAAAACTTTTTGCAATTTCCAAAACCATTATCGCTCTTAGTCTTTTAGCGCTCAAAAGAGTTGTATATTCCATAGCTTCCCAAATTAAAGAGGAATAAGAGGAATTTTTTTTATATTCTTCAAAATACTTTTTCAACTGCTTTTCGATTATAGCTTTATATTTTTCCATTTTTAGAAGTCCTTTAAGTTTTTATATTGTTGATTTTGAGTGTTTCTTGAATTCTGCCTTTTTCTTTTTGAAATTTTTGTTAAGACTTTTTTGCCCGAATTTTTGTTAAAATTTTCTTCTTTAATGCTTTGTTTTGAGATTTTATTTTTATAGGCAAGAGTTTCTTGCAAAAAACAAAGATAGCTTTGATATCTTGATTTATCTATTTTATCTAAATTATCGGCAACGGCGCAAATATCTTTTTCGTCAACATTGTGCAGACAGTTTGAATATTTGCAGTTTGCATATTTTTTAATATCATCAAAATAATTAACAAGTTCATTAGGAAGCATAAAATCAAACTTTAAACAGGAAAACCCGGGGGTGTCCATAATTTTAAATTCATCAAACTCCAATATTTCGCAATGTCTTGTTGTGTGAGTTCCTCTTTTTGTTTTTTGAGAAATCTGCCCCGTTTTTAAGTTTTCATTTGAAAGGCTGTTTAAAAGGGTTGTTTTGCCCGCACCTGAAGAACCGCAAAGGACGGTTGTTTTATTTTTAATATGGTTTGAGAGAATATCTAAATTTTCTTTATTTTTTGCGCTTATAAAAAATATTTCATATCCGAGAGGCTTATATATTTTTTCTATTGATTTTTTAGTGGCTTCAAGGTTTTTATCCAAATCTTCCTTGTTAAAACAAATAGCTGTTTGAATATTATGATATTTCAAAAAAGTTAAGTAGCGGTTTAATTGAATAAAATCCAAATCAGGCTCTAAAAGCGCACAAACAACAACAGCAAGGTCAATATTTGCGCATTTCGGTCGGGGGAGAAAATTTTTTCTTTTTTTAAGAGAAACTATAAAATTATTATCCTTGCTCAGTTCAACAAAATCTCCGACTAAAATTTCTATCTTTTGTTTTTTTAATATTTCTCTTAATTTGCAAGTATATTCACACCCTTTATTGTTTTTCAGATAATAAAAATCAGAATGTATCTTATACACTTGCGCTTCCATATATGAAATAATAGTAAAAAAATGAATTTTTATCAATTTAAAAAAATCAATTATTTAAACACTGGACAAAATAAAAAACTTGGGTTATTATGTATAATGCTTAGAATTTAAGGAAGAAAAACAGATGTTTAATTTTATTATAGAGTTGATACGACGCCTTAGACCTCAAAGTAATTTAGGTCTTGTTTATATCCCTATTGATAAAGATTAAATAAATCTTAAAAAGATATTTAAAAGACCTTTTTAAAAAGGTCTTTTTTATTGTTAAAAAATATTTATTTTTTTAGATTTTTAGGCAATTTATAACTTTTACATGCGTTAAAGATAAGGCAAGGAAAACTATGAAAAATATTAAGAAAAATTTTCAAATAAACCGACAAGTTCAAAGATTGATGAACTTAATCTGGGGACTGTAGTTTTATTCAAGGAAAATAATAATGATTTCAGGCATAACATCACTTATAAAAGCAAAAAGTTTAACATATTTATCGCAATTAGCTAACAATTCTGATTCAATCGCACCAATGTTGACTAAAGATACATTATCAAACATTGCGATTTTAAGAACTTATCAGAAAGAGGGAACTAAAGAGGACGTAGCCGAAAGAGCCATTGAAGATTTTTCAACAGGCGCAGTCTGGCTTCTTGCCATTCCTGCCATAAAAAAAATAATTGATAAAACAATTTATCCGATTTTTAAATTAAATTCAAAAATAGACTGCAGAAATTTAACAAACGAATTTATCGAAAAAGCTAAAAACGCAGCCAACATCTCGCAAGAAGAAAAAGACTTTTTTAAAAGCCTTACCAAAAGCTCTGTTTTAAAACATAAAAACGCATTTTTAGCGAAATTTGCCGTCTCTACAATTATAAGCGCATTGGCGCTAATCGGCATAATAAAACTTAAGCAAAAAACCACAAAAGACAAGCTGGAAAAAGAAATAAACCTTAATTTTGCTTCCAAGACTCTTGTTGATAATTCTATTCAAAATAACAAACTGCATAATAATTTTAAAAATAAAGCAAAAGGCTCAAATATAAGCTTCGGCGCAAATCCTGCTAATTTGTTTTTATACAATCCTATAGCAAACACGGCAATATTAGACGGCGTTATTACAACCACCAGATTAAAAGAAGCAAGAAAAGGCGAAAGAAAAGAAGTCGCCTTAAAAGAAGGTTTTCAAATAGCGTTTATCTACGGGCTTGCAAAACCTATTCAAAAGTTTTTTGAAGCCGTCGGAAACAAATTAAATTGTCCGATAGATGCTGACCCGATAGTAATTTTTGATAAAAATTTAAAAGAAAACTTAAGCGCTTCAAAAGATAAAATTAAACAAATCCTGCAAACGGTCAAAAATGAAGACTTAAAAGATGCGATTTATAATCTTGATATTGTTAAAGATAAAGCTTTGCTTGAACTGCTTGAGCAAAACGGCGCAATTAACCTTATAAAAGAAAACGGAAGCATTAAAGCAATAAGCTACCTTAATTTCATAAACAACAAAGATATCAAAAAGAGCCTTGAAGCATTTTTAAATCTTGAAAAAAATATTGGCAAAATAAAAGCAATCAAAGGCTATAAAACCGTTTCGGTTATTTTAAACGTTCTTATTGCGATTGGTATGATTGGAAAATTACAGCCTAAACTTGTTTTGTTTATAAGAAAGCTTTTAAATAACGGAGACAACAGAAACCCTGCAATTGTTGCGCAGGAAAAAGAAATGCTTAATAAAAAGCTTAAACTTCAATAAAAAGCTTTCGTCCGACAATATTGGGTTTTCCGTTATAATATCCCGCAAAATAACCGCCTGCAACAGGCTGATTTTTGCCGTAGCTTACGCTTGAGCCAAAAGAAGTATTTAAAAAGGGATTAACATTTTCTCCGCTCTTAAAGGGATTGTATTGTTTTTGTTCAACCGAGGTCAAGCTTGCACTTTGATTTATTGAACTAAGTGATTTTGTAATCATTGAAACTAAATTTGTTAACATTTAAACCTCTTAAAAAAATAATAATGTTCAATTTAAAAAAGTCAAATACAGGGAATATTATAACATTTTTAAAATTAATTAAATCAAACTTTTAAATTATAAAATTTTACAATTCTTAATTTATTCAATATTTCAAATAAGTTATGGTAGAATAAAATTATTAAGATGACTTATATCATTTTTTATATATA
>CANQAW010000027.1 GCA_947589525.1 Candidatus Gastranaerophilales bacterium | reverse complement strand
GCATAAAACATCATAAGATTTCAACCTGCCGCAAATACAATTAGGAATAATATGTTCTTTTGAAAGTTTTTCAAAATCATTTCCGCAAAATACACATTTTTTCAATAAATTATGCCTCATTATTTCTCAAATAAGTAATCTCAAATCTTTTGCAAGGTCTGAATTTTTGAATTCTTGTTGTAAACTGGAACACATCTTTTCTCTCGCAGTTTTGATAAATATCCAAACCTCGATCCAATAAAACTTTCCAGCCGTTATCAGTTGTAATGCTTCTTGCATGAATTGTAGTATCGTATTTAAAGTTAAATTCAATTCCCATTTGAAAACAAGATTCTCTTATAGTTTCAAGATTTTCATTTTGAGTTTGTTCGTTAAATTCATCAACTGAAGTTATTAAATCAACTTGAACCACATCTGTTTCAAGTTTATATTTTTCTATAACCTCAAGAAGTTCCATCAAATTTAAAGTTTGGAAGAAATTACGAATATATGGATCGATTATTTCAATATGTTTCGCACTTTTAAATATAGGTGCGAATAATTTTTCATAGGTTACACCGCATTGATTTTCTTCAATTACAAAATGTTTTTCCTTAAATTCTTCTGTTTGTTTTTTTGTTTCAGTATTATCTTCGATGTTGGTTTCTTCTTGTTCCTCTTGAATTTCTACGGTTTCAGGGGGATCTGTATATTCATCATTAGATTTGCCATAGTATAAATTAGGATATTGCATTTCTTCAGTTGTTTTTACTTTTATTATTTCGCCTGATTTATTTTCAAACTCAAAATCAACTTCAGGAAATGTAGTATCAATTCTCATTATTTGGTCTTTAACACGTTTTCTGCCTTCAATTGCGAACTTAAGGATTTCTGCAATTTCATCCTCTGTTGCATTTTTGTCAGGGAATATAATTTTCATAAGTCCTGAGAATGTTTTTGTTACACCGTCTCTATCTCTTTCAGAAAGGGTACTTGATAGAGTGAAATAATTTTTATACTCGTTAGAGTAATCATAATCACGCAAAGATTTTAGTGCTTCTGAATAATAATCTACAATAAAGCCATAATCTTTTGTAAATAATTCTCCACGAGTTATATCAACTTCCCATCCCGGCAGATAGAACCACAATCTATCCAAAAATGCAGACTTTTTATATGCCGGAGGAATATCATCAAATAGTGTGGCATTTTTTAACATGTAAGGGACATTATGAGATGTATTTCCAACAAAGCTCATTGATGCTTCAGCACTTAATTTCCCCGAACCTCGTGAGAAAGTTTTATTTGCCATATAGTTTTGCATGATATCAACAAAAGCATCATCAATCTTTTTCTTTTTGCCTGCAAATTCATCAAAGGCAATATTATCCCAATAGCCAACAAGGCCTATATCGTGCTTTCTTGAATTATTTACAAATAATTTAGCGGCAGAAACTTCACTACCTGAAATCAATGTTCCATGTGGTGAAAAATCAGTATAAATATGTGTTTTACCTGTTCCTTTAGGACCGAGTTCAATAAAATTATAATTGCGTTCACAATATGGAATCAAACGAACGAGTTGCAACATTTTTTTTCTTTTGCTTAAGAATTCAGGATTAAAACCAATACTTCTGATTAATAAATCAATCCACTCATCTGTTGTAAATTCTGCTCTTTTTGCTTTAAAATCCTCAAAATCAAATTGTGCTAATTGAATGGGTTTTATACTTACAATATTATATGGAGTTTCTTTCGCTTCTTCGCTATAATTCCATTCTAAATCTACAAGACACCAAACTTCTGTGCTTAATAATCTTGGGAATTTTTTATAAGCTGTTGTCGGATCAACAAAAACTTTATTTATTCCGAGATTAGAAAATGAGGCAAGATATCTGTCATTTTTCTCATCGAGTTCAACACTAACTTGGTCAATAACTTTAAATCTGCCCTGTTCTTTAATTTTTGCTTTTATGTAGCCGGCTTTATTTCTGTGAACATAGTGTTTTGCAAGAATATTTTTTACGGATTCAATTCCTGCCGCAATTGTGTTTTCATCATTTGTGGCACAATACTGTCCTAATAAATATTCCAATACATACGAGGGGACTATTGCGTTTCCCTTAACCTCTTTGACTAAGTCTTTTCTAACAACACAGCCTGCAAATACTTTATTAATCTTGTCATCAAGTATAGTGTTTTCCATTTATAGTCTCCTTTTAGTCAAAATCCGTTGTAAATGTTTTTTGGATTTTATATGTTACCGATCTATATTCCTTATATTGGGTTGAGCCTGAAATCTTTTCTTCAAGTTTTAATTTTACCTCTTGTCCGTTTGATTTATCTGCCTTTTTAGTTAAATATACTACAATTACTGTTTCTCTGTCTCTTGGAGTATCACTTGTGTACTCAAATGTTACCTCTTGAATATTTGAAATCAATTCGTCATCTTTGTTGTATATACCAATACGAATAGTTCTCGGTTGTAGTTTGTCGCTGATTGCATTTTCCTGATAAAATTTTACAGCTATTTGATTTGATGAAATTATACCGCTTCCCTTTAAAACAGATACATCAACATTATTTGTATCACTTTCTCTCTTTTTATTGATTTGTATTATTGGGACAACAACTTCCTGCAATGATAAACCGCCATGAACATATTGACCGTTTGATCCCTGTTTTCTTAATCTATTAATTGATTTTGGGAACTGGAATTCAAAATCACAAGCCAATCCGATATCATTGGAAGTATACTTTTTAAAACTTGGGCTATCGGTTAAATTCCTGCCTATAACAAAGCGAATATCATCATAAACAATATCTCCGTCAGGTTTAGTCGATAAGAAATCGGTATCTTCAAGTTTTTTGTTTTGATAAATAAATCCATGATCAGATGTAATTATCATATTATTTATATTAGCATTTGCCATTTTTTTAACTATTTTAATTAATTCCGATATTGTTTCTTTTGTTGCATCAAATACTTTACTTTCATCCGTATGCCCTTTGTCATCAATAATATCCTGATAAATATAAATAACATTATTTTCTTTTACAACAAAGCGAAGTTCATCGCTTGTCTTGGATAAAACTTCTTTGGATAGTAATGCGGTCATTTTATCCGAATATTTTTGTAAAATTTTTATTCTGTTAGCAGTTCCTGTTGCATCGTTACCATCAACCAATACGGCAGAATTTTTCTTATCGGCATTTTCGTTTATTTTTAATTTCAATTCCGTATTAGGTAAAAGTGCCGCCATTCCTAACTGTGTATAGCTCGGAAGCGAAGTAATTGCGTGTTCAATCTTTGCTGAAAATTTATCTTCTTGCCTGATTAAAGTTGAAAGTTCGTCTCCTATTTCAAAACGTAGAGCATCTGAAATAATTACACAGACATTTTTATCTTTTTTCAAAAACGGCTCAACATATGTATTAAAGAACTTTCTTTGTTGAATATCTTGCGAAAAATTCCATATATTAGACTTATCGATTTGTTCTTGCCAGTTATCATTTAAGGTAAGCAAATATTTATTTGAATAATATTTTTCAATAATTGATGTAAGTTCAGAGAGATTTGAAACTTGATTTGAATTATTTAAATAAAAAATGTAATTTCGATAATATTGGTCTATCTTAAACCAGTTTGTAATATATTTTCTAATTCCATCTTCCACACTATCAATTTGGAACATATTATCCGATAAACTATTTAAAAATAATGATGCATAATATAGAGCTTTGTATGTGTTCTTTATTGCAGGCTGATTAAACCATCTTTTTTGTTTTCTGTTACTTATTATAGTTAAACATTCATCTTGTTGAATTGTCCTGTTTTGAATATCTTGTATCAAACCATGAATTATTTTTATGTCTATATATTTATAAGCATCACATTTTACGATTGATTTGTAATCTTGTTTTTCTAATTTATTTCTAATTTCCAAATTTTCAGCAACTTCATCAGAGATTTTTTCAAAAGCATCACTATAATTTCTGCTATCTTTCCATTCTCCAAATAGCGAAATTGCATCGTTGTTTAATTTTTCATCATCATTTAAAATAAAGCCGAGTTCAGTTTTGTATGCAACATTAAATAATTTAAGTATAAAATCTTTTATGCTCGGCTCTGATGATTGATAGCCATACTTGATTTGCATTCTTTGGAATAAGAATTTATCAAGATTGCATCTTTTTATTAAGTTAATTTCATCATCTTTTTGATTTGAATATTCATCAAATAAGCATTTTAAAATTGCCCCCAATGAAACTTCAGGAGCTTTTACACAAACTGCAAGCATCTTTGTTTTTATTTTTGTGCTTGTTTCTTCTTTTGTTTCAATTAGCTTTTTTAATTCTTCCAAGCGTTTTTTATTCTTAAAAAATTCTGTATGTTCCTGTGTTACAGAAGAAAATTCATAACCCAAATTTAATTCTGCGAGGCATAGAGAAGATTGTTCCGCACGAAATTCCACATTTGAAAGCAATACATCAAGTAACCAGTTTTGAGTATTTTCAGGCTTGGGCGATGGTTGATAAATTAAAAATTTTTGTTTAGGTTCTTCCCTTAAAATACGATATTTAACTGCAAATTCATTATTTTCAAGAACAATTTTTTCTACATTTTGAAGTTCTAATTCATCAAAAATTGAACGGAATTCTGCTTTGTCATCATACCAAAATACAATTCTTTTTTCTTCAAAATTTGCTTTTATTGATTGTTCGATTCTATCTTTCATTATGCCTTTAAACCTATATTTTTAAGTGCTTTTCCAAACTTCAAATAATTAACTTTTACTCCGTCATCGAGATCGATTTCTTTCCTTTGCGTTGCAAGAGGATAGATAACATCTCTTTCATAATCTTTAATTTCATTTACTATTTTTTGAGCTGTTTCAATTTCTTTTTGTGCCTTTGATTTGTCTCTGTCCGCTAATGAGCTTGTTAATATATGCTTATTATTATTTATTGATTGCTCAAGTTTTCCCTCATATTCTCTTAAATAATTGTTCAAAATTCTATTTACCGTATCTTTATTGTATCTGTGAAGATAAATAAGTGCATTAAAATTACCGTTCTTTGACGAGAATAACCAATAAATAGGTCTTTTTTGATATAACTTAACGTGGTCATTATAAAAATCTTTCAAGAAATAATTTCTTATTGTATCGTCAGCAGTTTCATTTGTTTTCTTGCCTAAAACCGTAGCAATATAGTCCAAGTTTTCTTCATAAAACGTTTCGCCAAATGCAACCTTAAGGAATTTTTTAAATCTTTCAGTTATATCATCGCAGAAGTAGTGTTCCGATAAAATAGGAATAATTCCGTCTTCATCTGCTTCAAATAATGTATAATTGCTTTTATCGAACTCGCCTCCTGCAAAAACAAGTCCCTCCCTATCAAGTGAATATCTGCCAAACATACAGCCGACTGCATAAGAAAGCAGAGATTTTATTTCTCTTTTTTCATCAGCTAAAGCAATGGTTATGTCTTTATCTGCAACATCAGAGGTCATTTCATCTTGCAAGCCGTATATTTCAATAAACAAGCGATTTAATTCTTCTTCGTTTGCTTTTAGTTTATTAAATTGTTCTTGTTTATATGATTTCCATTGTTTGAAACAGTCTTCAACCTTATCACCGTCTGTTATTGCAGGAAGAGTTTTAGAGATCTTACCATCAACCAAACCCTTATGTATATTGGCAAATCTCAACAGAGGATGAACTTTGAAATCCCATGAGATTTCAAAACTGTCCCAATCATCTTTTGAAATATTTATACAGTCTTTCACGATTGCAGTCAATTGTAAATAATTTGAACTTGTTAAATAATCGGCTGGTTGAACACAAATATCTCCAATATTAGTATTAAATGTTGGATTGAAGAGTTTTATTGATTTAAAAGCTATTTTTGAATTTAAAAAGCCCATAATTGGATAAATATCGTCTTCATTATCAAAAAATAATGAAGGTGCTGCTAAATTAAAAGTACAATCTTCAGGTAATAAACGAATTGAAATATGTTCTGAAATCAGAGTCCATGATAAACCCTTTCTGAACCACAAATATTCTGGAGTGATTCTTGCAACACGATCACTCCTATAATGTTGTCTTGCACTATCAGACCAATTTATTAATGTATCAATATTCCCATACCATTTTCTATATGCTCCACCTTTAACATGTTTTACCCATTTATAACCCAATTTACCAATTTTTAGAGAGTCTACTTCCCATATATTTCGTAAAAATCTATCATTATCCCCTGTTTTTGTTTGCCCATCTGATATAGCAATCTCTCCAATATTCTTTTTATCAAAAAGTTGTAAAAATTTAGGAGTAACCCAATATGCAATTGGATGCCCCGGAATTTTCTTGAATATATTTTTATTACATGAATATTTATAGTTCGTATAATTATTTATAGCAAACAAAAGCGCATCTTCTTTTGATTTAGGATCTGAAAAATCTGTAAGTTTCAGATATATTCCTTCTGAAGATCCTCCTATTACAAAACTGGTAGTTTGAACTATTGTTCCTACATCATTACTGCCAAATGCTCGAGAACCAAGATGAATCATTGATGAAATAGAATTATTCTCCAAAATTTCATCTCTCATTTTTTCAAAACTTGGAAGAAACATCCAACTTTGCATTGTTATCATAGAAACATACCCAGTATTCTTGCGAAATTTTAGACATTTTTCTATAAAAATTGAAAATAAATCAGCTTTACTATTAAAATAATATTTTTTTGCATATTCAGAAAGTTTATCATTTGAATTTCCAATTCCCATGTATGGTGGATTAGAAATAACACATTCATATTTTTGTTGCATAATATGAGATTGTTTTATGCTATACCACAAACGACCTCTAATAATTGGAGAATATATTGTAGATTGACCTAAATTTTTAAAGTAGTTAATTCTTTCTTCCCAAAATTCAAAATCAAAACCTTTGACATCAATGATAGAACCGTATTCCTTTGCATCTCTAAATGTATCCTGCAAAAGTTCAATTTGTTCTTTTGCTAATTTTTCATCTTTGACACCGTTCATTAATTCTTGAGCTACATGGTAGTCAAGCCAATTAGTATCTTTAATTGAACATATATTCAATTCTGAAACTTTATTAAATATCCCTCTATCATATTGACGAGCCTTCATCATAACTGCAAATTGTGCAAGTTGAGAAGCTCTATCGCATATATCCAAACCATAAAGGTTGTTCCTTAAAATTAATTCAGGAATTTCATTATCTTGCCAACCCTGTGCTTTATAGATTTCAAATAAAACATCAAATGCTTTTACTAAAATGTGTCCCGAACCACATGCTGGATCTAAAACTTTTATGTCCTGTGGTTGTATATCCTTGTTTTTTAATTCTTCAAGTTTTTGTTTAACATTTTCGTCTTGTTCTGCGGATTCAAGATAATATTTAAATTTAGATTGAAGAATACTGTCAGGATGTGACTCTAACCAAAGTTTACCAACAGAATTTTCAACCATGTAGCTTACAATCCACTTTGGAGTAAATATTTGAGTTGCGGCCGGAACATTATCTTTAGAAATTTTCTTGCCTTTTTTTAGGTCTGCAAAAACTTCATCTTTTTTTTCTGATATGTAATATTGATAAAGCCAACCAATAACTTCAACATCTTTACAAGTATCTGTATCTAAAACTGCAACGGTTTGAGATAAAACAGAATTCGTTGATAACAAATCATCCGGCATCAATAATTCCGTATAATCGTTAATTTTCTCAAACATAAAAGGTAATTGTTTATTCAAAAAATTACAATACGAAACAAGCAAAAGTTTATATGCATCATCCTGCGAACTGTTTAATAGTTTATTTATCTGATCTTTAATTTTAGTATCTACAACAGAATCGTCATAATATCCCATTTTTGCTTCTGCTAATATTTCAGGTTGAGTCTGACCTTCAACAGGGGAAACTATTCCGATTTTATTGTAATGGTTTGCATCCATAAATCTTAAAGCACAAAAACGGTTAAACCAAGTATATGCGACTTTTTCAATAACTTGGTCTTTGCCTATTTCATTTATTAAACCTTCAAGAGCGGAGACAGCGGATTTGGATTCTCTTCTTGCAAGACTATCCTCCGCTAAAACAACGCCGAGTTTTGCCTCAACCGTTCCCATTAAAGATTTTCTTGCTTCTTGTGCGAATTTTTTTAATTGTGCTGTATCCATTTATGCTCCACTATATTCTTATGCTGTTTCCATTCTTAATTTGTTCCGCCATAGCTGACCTTAAAGAATTGATATAATCATTTAATTCTTCTTCATTTGTAATTACGGATTTGTTATAATTTGCCCTTATTGAATTTGAAGATATGACTTTTGGTTCAGGTTTCTTTTCAACTGCAACAACTTCATCAGCATTATTTGATTCTGTTACTTCAGGTTTTGGTGTTGTGAGTTCTATAACTTGTGCAATTAAATTATTTAATTTGCTATCTTCAAATCTTTCAACAGTATCTTTTATAACTGCAATAACATTTACATTTGAAATATCTCTTGCACAAGAATCAAATTCAACATTAAATCTTGATTTGTCATCATCATTTAATTTTGAATATTGCTCCATTGATTGAAGTTTACTTCTTTGTTCATTTATTCTTGCGATAGCATTTTCTTTTGTCTCGTTTAATTTGCTATCGATTAGTTGTTTTACATTATCAACAGCACTTCTTAAATCCTGAATAACTGTACCTTTGTAGCAATTATCACTATTTAGAAGTTCTTTGATTTTGTTTACTTCATCGTCAGCAATATATCCGAAATTAGGTGCTTGAGACTGCAAGAATTCTTTTGTTGATTTATAAAGATTTTTTCCTGCACCTTCCATAAAACTGCTTATAGGCTTAATGTAAGAGTTTCTTAATTCTATAAGTTCATCCGATTTATCTCTAAAATCGGTTAAATACCAATTGTATGCTTTACCGCAACATTCTGAAAGTTTTTTATAAGTATCTTCCAAAACTCGAATAAACGGATAATCACTTTGTTGTGCAAGTAAAATCTTAACTTTTTCCTGTTCTTCTTTTATAAGATCGGCAACATTCAAAGCCAAAGTTTTTGCATCCCAATCTCCTGCCGGTTCTTCCTTAAATTCTCCCCAAAAATCTTTTAAATTTCTTATTTGAGATGGAGAGAAATCTAATTGCGGTGTAAGAATAATATTATTTTGTCTTGCTGTTGCAATTAGTGCCGCATTTATTTCGTTGTCGTTTAAGATGTTTGAATCTTCTCTCAATTCAATTTTTCGTCTTGAACATAGTTTTGAGATATTACATAAAATTGCAGGGTAAGACCAACCGTAAGGTTTGATTTGAAATTTATCGATAGCTTTTTTGATTGTTACTCTTAAACCGCCATCGGTTTCTCTTTTGATATAAGATAAAATTTCTTGTTCAACTTCGCTTAATCCTTGATCGAGTAAAAGTTGTTGCTTATTACTTAAAATATACTTGATATCATCTTCTTTGTATTGATTATCGCCAAGCATTTTAAGATTTACATAAACACTCGATATTAATTGATTAAATCCCTGAATTAATTTTCCTTTTGGTTCTTCACCGCTGATTTCAACTTCAGAACCGTTAATATAGAATTTTGCGTGTCCGACAAGTTCTCTGATTCTTATTTTTAATTGTTGTAATCTTTCTCTGTTTTGTGCTGCTTTATTGGCGAGAATGTTTTTTACTGTTTCAGAAATATGTATATTTTGATTTTCATTTATGTATTTATAAGTTTGTTTATATAAAACCAAATCTTTATGCAGTTTATAGTTTTCTCCCAAAAATACAATTAAATCATTTGCATTTTGCAATGAGAAAGATTTAATTCTTGTTTCATCAAACAATTCCTTTTCGTCATTTAAAGGACTGATGATGTGAATTGCCAATTCTTTTTCTTGTGAAAATCCCCTGCCATCTAATTTTCTCGTAAACGGATAATCTTGCCCTGTTTCAGCATATCTGATTTTATTATTTCCGATTATGTCATCAAATATAAGTTGTTGCAGTTCGTGCTTTAGATCATCTCTATCAATATCCATATTTTTGATTTCGGTTTCAATGTCCTGTTCTTTGCTTGTCAAGAATTCATATAAATCGCCCGTTCTTTGGATATAGGATTCTTGTTCTAAAACATTGAGAGCAACAGAAACTTGTTCATTGAGTTTTTGAATATTCTCATCAAAGTTTGAATACATTAAAATAGCAACATTTCTAACCGTACTCTTAAATTCTTTTACATACTTAACTAAGAATAAGGCTTTTAAAACTCTTATTGCAAACGGGTTGGAAAGATTATTATTTGCTTTAATAATCGGATTTTTAATGCTTGTTTTTAAAGATTGCTCAATACCGTCATACATCTGATCAAATGTTGCAAGTTCGCCAAGTTTTTTAGAACTTACATTTATAGCAACTTGTTGGAACACTCCAAGCATAGATCTTTCCCCAACGGAACTATATCTGCCTTCAAATGCATCGTGCTTTGATAAATTCTGAATAGCAGACTGAAATAATGTAAATTGATATGGAATAAACGGATAACTATCAATAAAATGTTGTTCGTTTTCAAAGTTTTTGTAGGTTTGGCTTCCGTCTGCGAAATCAAAAAGTGTTCTAAAATTATCGTGTTCTTTATTATAAAGAACTGCAAGTTCTTGTTCTGCTTCTTCGTTCTTTTTAAGTAATCTTTTTTGAATTACTTCCGAAACATTTGCACTTGTAAGATTCATTCTTATTTTAAAGCGGTCTTGAATTTTAGTGTAATCATCGGTGGACATTTTATTTTCCATCTCATTCAAGACATTGCCCATATCGTTTTGAGCCGTTACGATTACCCAAGATCTGCCTTTGCATTTTGTTTCTAAACTTTCAGCAACGGTTTGTAAATTAACCATAAAGTTAGCATTCGTTGCGATAAACTGTCCAACTTCATCTACAAAAAAGTTTATTCTAAAATTAGCCGGCTGTCTGTCGAGCCATTCCTTAACATTGTCTGCAAAATCATCAATCGATAAGTGATAATCGCTTCTGAATTTATCAAGAATATTTTCCCCATTTTGATTGGTTACGGTATTATAAGCCTTATCAATTTCTTTCGAAAATCTCATTGCTCTTTCACGACCATAACTCCAGTCTTCATTTGAAATGCTTTTAAAAGTTTCCTTAAATTTTTCAAACAAATGATCTCTATCTAATTCTCTTTCAAATTGTGCAATATATGCTTGTTTTGCATAGTATCCGCAAGCCTCATCAAATACTTTAACAAAGACGGAAAAAAGAGCGTCTCTTTGGGATTTATCAATATTGTCAGCTTTTTGATCTATATTAAACAGAATGCTTTTTGACGGAATTGAGGAAGCTTTTTTAATATCTGCCTGCAAGAAGTCGTTACCTTCACATTTTTCGAGGAATTTATCTGCGACTTTTACACCGTTTATTTCTTTGTTTTCTAAAAGTAAAGCAAGCATTTTTAATAGGTGCGATTTACCTGAGCCAAAGAAACCTGAAATCCATACACCATTCATATGTTGATGATTATTATACTCTTCAAGGAAATTTTCCATTCTTTTGGCAACTTCGTCAGTCAAAACATATTCATCAACTTCCGTATCTAATGCATCCAATTCGTTTGCGTGAATAACTGCATTAATAGGTCTGTTAATCTTTTTCTTAAAAAATTCAACTAAACTTAAAGCCATAATATTTATACCTCATCAACTTCATATATGTTAGTAGCCCTGTAGTATTTATCATCAGACAAAACAGAAAAAAGTTTTAAATTGGAGCTTGTGTCCTCCAACATTGTATATTCGCCCGGAAAGAACATTAACATAGGTTTTGTTTTTGCAAAATTCATAATATTGTCTAAAATACTATGAGAACGAATATATGGATAAACTTCTCCAATTCCTGTTATAAACAATATATCGTAGTCTGTCTGTATTTTTTCTTTTATTGCAGGAGATATGACATCCTGAACATCTAATATCGATTGAAATTCCTCTTTTAGAACATCTTTGCTTCGGGTAGTTTCATTTTCTATATACCAATCCCAATCGCCATTCTTTTTCAAAATTTCTATTGATAAATCATACAAATTTATATCTAAAATTTTTATATTTTTATCGGTAAGATTACTTTTTAATTTTTCAATTACATCAAGCATCTCATCTTGTTTTTCTATTGAATAATCAGCAATAAAAAAGGGAACTTCATTAAACCTGATTTTCATTTTTAAAAATCGTTCGCTTGATAATATACTCAATAAATGTTTAAAGTTTTCTCTTGGTGAATTCTTGTCCATTTTCCTCATTTCACACTAATTTGGAAATACCATAAGGTATTTCTGATTCATACTTCCAATAACACTAACAATTTTTTCAGACAGCAGAGCCACCTGAACATTGTCATCGTTATTGATAATTTCCGCTTCTTTCATCATTTTAAAAAGAACCTGTTTTAATTTTTTTCTTGTTGTTTCTGTTATGTTTTCAAGACTTTCATGGTAATTCATTTTTGAATTGAAAAATGCATCAAAATCAAATTGCTCTATTTTATACTGCATACTTCTGTATTTTTCTCTTATAACTTCAACAGAAAATTCATAAATAAATTGATATCTTAAACAAACTGCAAGCCATAAAACTTGTATTTGCTCTTCTTTGTATCCATGGATTAGTAAATTTATTGCATCTTCAGATAGTAATTTTAATCTTGAAATAATTTCGCTCAAAGTCCTTTTTAGTGAACTAACCGTTCTGTATTGAAATAAATTTTCGTCAGTGGCAATTTGCGAAACCTTCTTCCAGTCCTTTTCTTTGCAGAACAATTCGGCAATCTTAATAGATTCTTGTATCAAAAGGCTACAAGTCGTAAAAGCCATACTGTATTTTTCATTGTTGCCTACAACGCTTTTCATAGTTAAATTTTATCATGAACATAGCAAATAAGGTTGTTTGTAAATATTCTGTATTTTTATTTTTAATATGTCCTAATTTGACATAGGGATTTGTTATAATATTATGGGAAATTTTGAACATTTATCGAAAACTATCGTTATATTAATATAAGAGGCAATAATGAAAAAACTTTTACTCACTTTATTTTTATTTTTTGTAACTGCAAGTTTTGCTCTATGCAATACTAATTCTTATGATGCTTACGGTCAAAAAACAGGCTCGTTCAGACAAAAC
>CANQAW010000026.1 GCA_947589525.1 Candidatus Gastranaerophilales bacterium | reverse complement strand
CAGTTTATCGTCTTGGTATTTGATATATTCGGGCATTTTTTCTTTATAAATAAAATATTCAAGCGCACTTTCATCCCCTGCTTCAAGTTTTTTAAACCATTCGTGTTCTTGGGATAGATGATTTAAAACAAGGTCAGCTTTGATTTTAAAGCCTCTTTTTTTGGCTTCCTTAACAAAATCCTGAAACTCTTTTGTTCCGCCTAAATCTCTCCTTATATTTCTCGGATTTTTAACGTCAAAACCCGCATCTTCCATCGGGCTATCCGCAAAAGGAAGCATATATAAGGTTGTAACGCCTAAATCCTCAAGATAATCAAACATCAATGCGGTATCTTTAAAAGTGTTCTTTTTATCGGGCTTTACAACTCCAAACTGGTCAACATAAAACATATAAATAATTTCATTTTTATACCAATCGGATGTACGTGTTTTATCCTGTTCAATTAAAGTTTCATCTCTTTGAGAGATTGCTTTTTGCGCTAAATCAATAACTTTATCGTAAATTTCCTGCGTTTTATCAACGCCGTATATTTCAGAAATTGCGGTTTTTAGCTCTTTTGAAATTTTCTCATCTATTACAATATCTTGAGCATTTGCACAAGAAAAAAGCAAAAATAAAAATATAACAGATAAAAATATTTTAATTCTTTTTATCATTTCTAAAAAATAACATAAATATATTTTTATGACAATTAGCCTTTTTAAAAGATAAAAACTCTGCTATTATTAAATTATGAACGAATTAAAAGAAAAAAACGATATAAAAATTAAGCCAAACGAACTTCAGCAAAAATGTATAGATTTAATTCAAGGTCAATATCTTATCCTGGCAGGCCCAGGGACAGGAAAAACTTTCACGGTTATTGAGCGCATAGCGCAAATGTTAAAAAAAGGAATTGACCCTTCTAAAATTCTTTGTTTAACATATTCCGATGCTGCCGCAAGCGAAATGAAAACAAGAATAGCTAAAAAACTTGATAAACTTGATACCGGAGTTGATATTTTTACTTATCACAGTTTTTGTAATTCAATAATAACCGATAATTTTGATGAATTTGAACTTAAAGAAAATTATAAAATAGTAACAAATGCTATTTCAAGACAATTTATAAAAGAATGTATTGATGAATTAAACCCAACCGAATTAAGAAGTTCAAAAAATGACCCCTATGTTTATTTATCAATAATTAAAGACAGAATTGAAGAAATCAAAAAATACGGTTATACCAAAGAGCAATATTTTGATAATATCAAATATAACCCTGATTGGGAGCAAAAAATCGCTTCTTTAAAAGAAGAATTAAATAATCCGAAATCAAGAAGAAAAAAAGAAACCGTTGAAGCGGAAATTTCAGATACCGAAAAAAGAATTTTAAAGGCAAAAGAAATTTGGCAATTTTACGAACTTTATCAAAAAAAACTTGAACAAAATAACTACATTGATTTTAACGATATGATTAGTTTAGTTTTAGATAAATTCAAAACAAATCCCGTTTTTTTAAATAAAGTTGCAAATAAATATGAGTATATTTTAGTTGACGAATATCAAGATACCAATATGCGCCAAAATGAAATTTTGTTTTCAATTATTGATGCGCTTGAATTTAAAAATATATTTGTCGTGGGAGATGATGAACAAATTATCTACACTTTTCAAGGCGCAAAATTAGATATCTTTGAAAAATTTTTAAATAAATACCCCGATACAAAAATAATCTGCCTTAAAGAAAATCTGCGCTCTACTCAAAATATCCTTGATTGCGCAAGAAATATTGCTTCTCAAGATGATAAAAGGCTTGAGGTTAACCCTAAATTTTTAGGAAAAATTGATAAAAATTTAATTGCAAAAAATGAAAAATTATTTCCCAAAAATCAAAAAGTAAGATGTACAAGATATAACGACTTAAATCAGGAATATTTTTCAATAGTTGAAGAAATAAAAGAACTGATTAACTCTCCCGACTGCCCGAAAGATGAAAAGGGCAATAAAGATTTATCTCAAATTGCAATTTTAACAAAATCAAACCGTGAACTTGCTGAATTTTCAAACCTTTTAAAACAAAGAAATATTCCTTATGAGCTAAAGGACGGAAAAAGCATTTTTGAAATAAAATCAAGCGTAATTTTATATTATTATCTTAAAATGCTTGTTAATCCCGAGATAAATTCCGATAAAATTTTAACTTTACTTTTGTGCGAGCCTTTTAAAATTAATCCTTTAGATTATATTAAACTTCAAGAAAAAAAATCCAAAAATAAATCCTTTATTGAGTCACTATCAGAAATTAAGGATTTTATCGACCAAGAAAAAACGAATAATTTTCTAAACACTTTTAATTATCTTTTTGAATATAAAAACTCGGAAACCTTAGAAAATATTATTTTGGAAGTTGGTTCTAAAACGGGAATTTTCAGCTATTTTATAAATAATGAAACAAACAGATACGAAAACATCCAAGGATTGAAAAAAATAATTGAAGAAGCAAAGGATTTTTCAAATGTTTATAAAAAAATCAATCTTGAAGATTTTGTCGAATATTTAGATATAGCGCTATCGGATGAAATTGAAATTCTGACATCCAAAGCGCCTGTTGCGCTAAATGCCGTACAATTATCAACTTATCATTCTTCAAAAGGAAAAGAATTTGAAATAGTTTATATGCCGACTTTAATGAGAAATAACTGGGAAAAAGACACAAGTTCTTATAAACCTCAAATTCCCGTTTCGAACGAAGAATATAAAACAAAAGAAGAGCTTGATGAAATCAAAAGAAGCGACAAAATAAAACTTATGTATGTCGGTACTACGCGCGCAAAACACACTCTTAGATTATCTTATGTTCTTGATAGCGGTAAAAAAAGCTCGTCTCCGAGCGAATTTATAGTAAATATTCAAGATATTTTAGAGCTTAAAGAAAAAGAACCTTATGATTTAAATTCTTACTACCTTGAACAAATGAAATCTTTGAAAAAAGAAAACTATGACTATAACAGAGATTTTAACAATCTTGTTGAAGCAAAATTAAAAAATAAACCCTATTCTCCGACTTCAATTAACACTTATCTTAATTGTGCAAGAGAATTTTTATATAACTATGTTTTAGATTTATCCCCAAAATACGAAGAATCAGACAGTCTTCATTTCGGCTCCGCCATTCACTATGTTCTTGAAAAAGCAGTTTCAAAAGCAAAAAAAGAGGGAAAATACCCTGAATTAGAAGAAATTATTGAAGAATTTAAAAATAAATTAACTTCACTTTCTCTATCTAATGCGAAGCAGAAAGAAATTTTATTAACAAGGGGCAAAAATGCGCTTTCAAACTATTATCCGAGATTAATTTCAACAAATATAAATTCTATTTATGCTTTTGAATATCCGCTTTCTTACAAGCACGAAAACTACAGATTTTTTGGAATAGCAGACAGAATTGAAAAAAACTCGGACGGCTCTTATTCAATTTATGACTATAAAACAGGCTCGGCAAAAAGCGAAAAAGAAGTAAATATCGAAGGCAAATATGAAAATTACTATAACCAGCTGGGGCTTTATAAATATTTCTTTGAAAAATCAACAAATAAAAAAGTTAAAACAACCGCGCTTATTTTTGTTGAAGAACCCGATAAAAACCTTTATTTAGACTTAAATAACATCCAAATTCAAGCAATAGTTGAAAAATTTGAAGGCGCAATTGAAAATATCAAAAATTATAAATTTGAAAAAAACGAAACAAATAGTTCTTGCGAATATTGTCCTTTTAAAATCTATTGCAAAATTTTAGATAAATAAAAACACCCCTACACAAAGGGTGTTTTTATTATAGAATTTCTTTTTAATTAAAAGTAATTTGAGCCATTTCATCAAGTGAAGCAAATACTTCGCTTGCACCGCAATCAACAAATTGAACCTGTGCGGTAACGGCGCTTGAAAGGTCTGATAAAAGATATAAAGCGGCTTTTCCGACTTCCGTTACTTCGGGAGTTCTTTTTAGGGGCGCTTTTAGAGCGTTTGCTTTAAGCATTCTGTCAAATCCGCCTATACCTTTTGCTGCCATTGTTTTAATCGGGCCTGCGGATAAACAGTTGCATCTGATATTATATTTTCCAAGGTCGCCTGCGATAAATCTCATTGAAGATTCTAAAGCAGCTTTTGCAACCCCCATTATGTTATAATTTGCAACAACTTTTGTAGAACCAAGATAAGTTAAAGCAAGGATTGAACCCCCGCCTGAAGCTTCCATTTGAGGTTTTGCGTAACGTGCGATAGTAACCAAAGAATAAGCGCTTACGTGCATTGCTAAATCCCAGCCTTCACGAGAAACCGTATAAAAATCACCCGTTAAATCATCTTTATTTGCAAACGCAACAGCATGAACCACAAAATCAAGCTTATCGTAGATTTTTTTATATTCTTCAAAAACTTTTTTAACGTCTTCGTCTTTTGTAACGTCGCATTCAAGGCACATTTTAGCGTTCATCGATTCGGCTATGGGGCGGACTCTTTTTTCCATTGCTTCATTTGCATAAGTAAAAGCAATTTCCGCACCTTGAGCGTATAGTTGTTCCGCTATAGCGTTTGCTATGCCGAATTTATTTGAAACTCCGAAAATTATACCTTTTTTGCCGTCCATTAAACCCATAAGTCATTCTCCTTTTTTTCAAAATATAACATAAATAAATTGAAAATAAAATTATATTAAGTTAATTTTTTCAAAATCTTCAATATCAAACGTCATGAACGCTTCGCAATAATCACAATTATAATTTAACGCACGGAAAGCATTTAAGGCTATTGCTTTTTCGGACAAATTTTTAAATTGGTCATTCGGGTAATAAATATCAAGCATTTTTTTCTTAGTTTCAATAATATTTGAAATATTTGCTATATAATTCGGAGAACACAAAGGATAATCGGCTTCGTACATTACAATTGTAAGCTTAGGCTTGCGTTCTTTTTCTTTAAGAAGCTGTTTAAAATGTTTTAAAAGATAAATCGTATCTTCCCGATTATCATATAAGTTCGGAACAAATATATAATCGGCTTCCGATATGTCGATTTTTTTAAATTTTGAATATTTGGTTTTAAGGGTATTTGTTTCTATATCAAAAATTTTAAACCCTTTAACTCTGAGCTCTTTTAAAACTTCGTGGAAGCGCTGTCTGCCGATTGAATTAGATTGAGCTTGAGAATTTGCATAATCTCCCGAACCGTCCGTAAAACAAAGAACTTCAAAATTCTTAGGATATTGTGCAATTAAACCGCCGACTCCTTTTATTTCCGCACCTGGGTATTGAGTTAAAACCAGACATCTGGTATCAATGTTTATTTTAAATTGCTCCTGTCTGCAATTTAAATTAATCGCAAAATAAAATAAAGCGCTATTTGTACCTTTACAAGTCGCACACAATGCGTTTTTAAAATTCACAAATTTTTGTCCCGCTTTATCTATAGCACTCATAATGATCCATCTTTCTTTTTAAAAATTATAAAAAAACCGACTTTAAAAATCAACATAAACCCTGATAAATTCAGTATTTTTGTAAAGTTTAATTAATATTTGACAATTCTAAAACAAAAAATTACTTTATTAAATTAAAGAGGATATTTAATTACAAGCATAAAAGTATTATAATTAAGCTATGGAAAACAAGAAAATAACATTTTTAAAAGAAAAAGAATTTCAAAAAAAAGCAGAAAAAAATTACGAAAAATTTTTGAAAAAAAATGCTCAAAACCCTATCGGGGCTAAATTTCTTGCTTTCCAAAAAACCAAAAAAGAGTTGGATTTTAAAGATTTTTTCTAAATGCAAAATATTAAAAATATCCTTTTTTCATATTTGACCCCCCGCCAAAAGTCTCAGCTTTTAGGCACTTTAAAGGCATATTTTAAAAAATACGATAATAAAACAAAACTTGAAATTATCGATAAGTTTTTTGAGGACGAAAAATATTATTTGGATATTGAAAAACCTCATTTTGAATTTGTAAAAGATTATTTAAACGATGATAGTTTCTTTAAAGATATTGAAAAATATCTTGATTTTTTAACTTTTGAACAGCAAGAAAAGAAAAAACTTGAACCCTTAATACAAAAACAAAAAGAATACTTTAAACTTCAAAGAAAAAAAGCCTCTGATTTTAAAATGTCTAAATTAAAACCAACTCAAAAACAATTAAATTACTATGATAAAATCACCCGAGCGCACAATATCAAAAAGAAAGATATAACAAACGCCACAAGGCTTGATTTAAGAAATTGGATAATGGAAATTATAGAAAAAAATGAACAAAATATTCACAGAAGTTGAAAACATCTTAAAAGAAGCAAATATTGAAGAATACTCTCAAGAAGCAAAAATAATTATTCTTGAAATTTCCAAACAAAAATTGGAAGATATTATTTTAAATAATTCAATAAATAATGTCGATAAAATTATTGAAACTGCTTTAATCAGAGCAAAAACAAGAAAACCAATTCAGCAGATTTTAAATTGCGCTTATTTTAAAGGTAAAAAATATTTTATAAACGAGCATGTTTTAATCCCCCGAGATGAAACGGAGATTTTAGTTGATTGCGCCTGCGAATTATTAAAAAATAAAAAAGAAAAACTTGATATTCTCGATATCGGGATAGGTTCGGGGATAATAAGCTGTGAGCTTGCAAAGGAATTAAAAAATAAAGATATTGAAATCTTAGGTGTGGATATATCTCTTGAAGCGCTTATGGTTGCGCTTAAAAATATTCAAAAATTTGATTTAATTCGAAAAGTATTAATTCGGAAATCGGATTTATTTTCAAAAATAAGAGATGGCGAAGCTTTTGATTTAATTATCTCAAATCCGCCTTATATTCCAATATCTCAAAAAGAAAATCTTCAAAAGGAAATTTCATTTGAACCCGACAGCGCTCTTTTTACCTCAGACAAGGACGGTATTGAATTTTACCGAAAAATTATTAAAGATGCGCCAAAATACCTAAAACCGAACGGCTGTCTTGCTTTTGAACTCGGCATAAATCAAAGTATGCTTGTGGAGAAATTATTAAAAGAAGATTTCAAAGATATTAAAATAATAAAAGACTTGCAAGGAACAGACAGGGTAATCACGGCCGAATTAAAATAATTTTAACCGATTTATAAATTTATTTTATATTTCTTGATTTAAAATCTTGAAAACTTAAATTTGAAATGCACGATACGTCTTTATTCTTTTGCCCTTGGGCATGATTGTATCGATATTGAGTCCAAATCCTTGTTATGGCAGAGAGAGTAAAACCCATAAACAACAGGCTGAAAGCGTAGGGAACACCGGTTACAAAAGCTTTTTGCTTAATCAGATTATTAAATTCGCTTTGAACGCCGGTATTTTTTTGTTTGGCAAGAGTTGATGCAATAGAGCTTAAATCTTCTCTTTTTGGAATATATATGTTTCCGTTTAAATCTTTTTTAATTAAATCTTTGAATTTTCCCGACTTATCAAGATGCTTTACAAAGCTTTTTTCAAGCAGTTCGCTTCCGAAAATTGTATAGAAAACAACCAGAGGAACTCTTGTCCAAACCTCTAAAACATCCAGTTTGCCCCTGTCGGAAGCTGCCTTTGAATATCCGAAAAGCCCTAAAACAGCTGTCAGAGCAAGCTGTCCTTTGCCTAAGGAGAGCTTTCCCGCACTGTTTGAAAAGTCAAGATTAAATTTTGAAATCGCATTATTGAATTTTTCATTTTTCAAACCGAGCTTTTGAACTAAACTTGAAAAAGCTTTCCCCGGCTCTATTATTGCTTTTGACAGACGGGTTAATTTTTCTGATTTACCGTCTGCCAGAGAAAGTGCAATTCCCGCTCCTATTCCTGCGGCAGAAATTATGCCCGCTCTTTTTAAATGTTTTATTGCATTTTTTTCAACTTTTTTCTGCTGGTCAATATCTTCCTTTTCAAATTTTCCTTTATCAAGATTTGCAATATTGTTGAAATTGCTCTTTTTAAAAGTTTTAAGAGTAAATAAATTTTTTGCAAAACTTAAAGTATATTCGGCAACGGGAATAATCGTACAAGCAAGAATAATTCCCGCTTTCGTTGCAAGAGCTTTATTTTTTACCAAAGACGATAAATCATTATTTTTTACAATTTCCTGTACCGTTTTTGGAATTTGTTCGTTGACCTGACTTTTAATATCTTTTGAAAGAAGATTTTTAAAGATGCCGTTTCTGAAGATTTTTTGCCCTAAAATCGGAGAGGCAAAATAAAAAATAGCGGATTCAATGAACTCTAAAAAACTCATCTCGGCAAAATCAGCTTTGCTTCTTGAAAATATAGCTTTTGGAAACCAATTTGTAGCCGTATCCTGTATAAATCTGGTTGATGAAAGATTTTCCTGCGATTTTACGAACAAATCCGCAAGTTTAACGGCAGTGTCAATTTTGGAAGTAAAAGAAACGGTTTTTTTGCTTGAAGAATAGTGCGGGTGCGAAGATAGAGCATTTTTTGTTTTAATATTCATAATTTTCCTTTTTAAGATAATTCAATAAAAAAATGCCTGACTTAAGTCAGGCATTTTTAAAAACTATTTTAATTCAAATCTAAATCGAAACAAAATAATTCATGCCTGACAATTTGCCTTGCATCAACATTTCGCTATACATCATAAGATTTAAACTGATTTGCATAAAGAAAGATTATCTTAAAATTGGAATTTTGTCAATTATTCTTATGCGCAGGAACAATCGGAAAAATATAGCGCAAGCTTATTAAGTGCTCTTTTTTCAATCTGTCTTATACATTCTTTGGTAACTCCGAAAGAATTGCCGATTTCTTCAAGAGTCTTTTTATCGTTATCTTCAAGCCCAAATCTGGAGATAATAACTGTTTTTTCTTTTTCTTTCAAATTTTCAAGCGCATTTTTAATTTGGCTTTTAAGTTCAAGAGCGCATACCGTGTTTTCAACATTTTGTTTTTCGTCTTCTATAATATCGGCAAAACTCATTTCTTTGTTTCCGCTTAAAACAACTGCGCTTTCTAAAGACAAAGCTCTTGTGTAAGCGTTTAAAAAAGTGTCTATTTTTTCTTGCGAAATGGATAATTTATCCGCAACCTCTTTAACGGAAACTTCTTTTTGTTCAATTCTTTCCATTTCCTGTTTTGTCTTATTAAAACGGGAAAGCGTTTCTTGAACATAAACAGGGATATTATAAGCATAAGACTGCTGGGAAATTGCTTTAAACATAGCTTGTCTTATCCACCAAAGCGCATAAGTCGAAAATTTAAAACCCAAAGAAGGGTTATATTTTTCAAGTGCCGTTAAAAGACCGAAAATTCCTTCTTGAACAAGGTCTGACTTAGTAAGAGTCGAGGTTTGAATTGATTTTTGTGCAATTTTTTCAATTAACTTTAAGTTTTTTTCAATAATTTGATTACGGCTGTGAATATCGCCTTGTTGAGCTTTTAAAATCAGCTCGATTTCGTTTGCAAAAATCTTGGATTTTTTCATAAATGCCCCTTTTTAACACAATCATTTACTAACACTAGCCAATATTTTAATGGGTTGATATCTATCGTATATATTTAATATATCATTTAGTGATATATATTTCAATCATGTTGTTAAGAAATATTAAGAAGAGTTTTAAAAAACTCATCTCGGCTTAACAATTCTTAAAATATAAAAAGGCCGTAAACAGGGGGAAACGGGCTGAATTGTTTAGAAATATTACGTAAATTTTGTAACTTTTCAGATTTTTTTAATATTCGGAATTTTCAAGCAGACTTTTACGGTATCGTTGGTTTTTGAATATTTAATATCGGTTTTGGTTTCTTGCGCAAGCTTTTTGCAAAAATTTAAACCCAAGTTAAAATCCTCTTGAATTCTGTCATAATTATTTTGAAATACCGCTACAACGCAGTTATTTTTCTTTTGCAGTTCAATACAGGCTTCGTTATTATCGCTTGCATGGAAAGCTATGTTTGAAATTATATTTCCGATAATACTTGAGAGAAATATTTCAATATTATCAACAAAGTAACAATTTTCCTGCGCAAGGATATCTATATGAATATTTTTGTTTATAAATATGTATTTATAATTTTCAATTTTTTTATTGATTAAATCCTTTATATCGCAAGAGGTTATTTTATTTTCAAATTTTGCGCATTTAAAGCTGTAATTAACAAGAAAATTTTCAATATATTTAATAATTTCAAGCGTTGTTTCAAATATATCCTTATGAAGCTCGCTGTCAAGTTTGTTTTGAAGTGCGATTTTAATACTGTATAGAGGACTTTTAACATCATGCAGAATATTTGCGATTACTTTTTCGTTTTCGTCAATTATTTCTTCTGCTTTATCTAAAATTTTTTCCATATCATAAAATTAACTTTTTAATAGTTAAATTTGTATTACCCGAAACGGCAATTTTTAATATATTTCATAACGGCTAAATCTTAAGATTTACTTTTTAAATGAAAATACATCTTTTGATTGATGAGTCAAGCTTATAATATAGTCTATATTATTGTTGTAGATAGTATATCTATAAAACTGGACGATGGTAAGAGGTTTTATATGGTTCAAGGCGTAGCTTCAGGCCTTAATTTAACACTTGCAAGAATTAGTGCAATAGAAAGCAACCTGTATGCACTCGAAAGGGTTGCAAACTATCAAAACGCTCGGGTTGAAACTCCGCAGGAGCAAAATGAGGATTTCAGCACAATACTGGATGCAAAAATTAAAGAAGCGCCGAAGGAAGAAAAAAAAGAAGAAACTCCCGCAATTGAACATATCGGTTCTCAAACGGATATTGAAAAGCCGAAAGCTTCGCAAACGCTTGAACCTGTTGAAAAACCCGTTGAAGTTGAAGATTTGGAGTTTTTAGAAAAAGAAGAACTCAAAAAAAGCCCTCTGAACCTTAAGCCTAAAATTTCGCTTGCTCCGAAAACAGAAAATATTGATGATATTATTGATATTTTTGCAGACAAATATGATGTGGATTCAAACTTTATAAAAGCAATAATAAAACAAGAATCAGGCTTTAAACCAAACGCAACAAGCAAAAAAGGCGCAATGGGTTTAATGCAGTTAATGCCGCAAACGGCAAAAAGCCTTGGAGTAATTGACGCTTATAACCCGAGAGAAAATATAGAGGGCGGGGTTAAATATTTAAAAAATCTTTTAAATAATTATAACGGAAACAAAGAGCTTGCTCTTGCCGCTTATAACGCAGGCTCGGGCGCAGTTAAAAAATACGGGGGAGTGCCTCCCTACAAGGAAACTCAAAACTACATCAAAAACATAATGGCTTCTTATGATAAATTTAACGAGGTGCAATTATGATAACAAGAGGTATGGGCGCTATCGCAAGAGGTATGCAGGCGATGATAGATTTTGAAGATGTAACGGCGCACAATGTAGCTAACGTTACAACGGACGGCTTCAAAAAAACAAATATAACCTTCAGAGATGTTATGAGCGCAGATGTTCAAACAAAAGATTTGCAAGGCAGAGTAAAAACCGTCGGAAAATTAAGCAACGGCGCAAAGTACGACAGAACCTACATTGATTTTACTCAAGGCGGATTATCGGAAACCGGAAATAAAATGGATGTCGCTTTTCACGGAGACGGATTTTTTAAAGTCAGATTAAAAGAAATCCCCGATAACGCACCTTACAGAGAAAAAGATTATTATTACCAAAGAATAGGGGATTTTCACCTTACAACAGACAACTATCTTGTTAATTCGCAGGGCGATTACATTATGGATATCGAAAACAAAAGAATAAGAATAACAAGAGACAGAGAAGCCCAAGATTTAAACGAAATGAACAGAATGGATTTAACCGAAGATTTAATCATAGGAGAAAACGGTCAAATTCAATTAAATGACGCGGGATATCAAACAATTCTTCAAAAAATTCAGGTCTGCGACTTCTATGATAAAACAAAAGTTTCAATTATAGGACAGGGAAAATATCTTCCAATATACGGGCAGGATGCAGGGCTTCACACATTATCGGACGGAGAATTTTCGCTTCAACAGGGCATGGTTGAAATGTCAAACGCTAATACTATTTCTGAAATGTTAAATACAATCAATGTTTCAAGAGGGTATGAAGCAATGAGTACAATTTTAAGACGACAAAGCGAAACAGTCGGTCAGGCAATAAATATAGGTAACATTACCAGATAAGGAGATAATAAAATAAAATGTTAAGAGCACTTACAACGGCAGCAACAGGTATGATAGCGCAGCAAAATAACTTAGACGTTATTTCAAACAATGTTGCTAACTTATCAACATACGGATATAAAAAAGTAAGGGCGCAATTCCAAGATTTACTAAGCCAAACTTTAAGAACCCCGGGCGCACAAACAGGACAGGGAACTTTCCAGCCCGTAGGTATTGAAGTAGGTCTCGGTACAAAAACCTCGGCAACTACAAGAATTTTTACGACGGGAACGCTTCAATCAACGGATAGAACTCTGGATATGGCAATAGCAGGGGACGGATTTTTCCAAATAACGCTGGATGACGGTTCTTTTGCCTACACTCGTGACGGAGCTTGGCAAATGGACGCAAACGGACAGCTGGTAACATCAGACGGTTATCAATTACAGCCCCCGATTACAATTCCTTCTAACGCCAATGAAATTGTCGTATCTCAAGCGGGGATTGTTTCTTGTTCGGTCGGTTCAAATTCGGAGCAAACTCAGCTCGGTCAAATTCAGCTTGTAAAATTTCAAAACCCGTCAGGCTTAAAAGCTATAGGACACAATTTATATAAAGAAACAAACGCTTCCGGAACTCCTCTTCAGGGAACGGCAGGCGAAGAAGGCTACGGAACTATTGAACAGTGCTTTATAGAAGGTTCTAACGTTCAAATGGTAGAAGAACTGATAGGATTAATCAAAACGGAACGTGCCTATGAAACAAATTCCAAAGTAATTACGGCAAGTTCTGATATCTTACAGCAAACAAATCAAATAGTTTAATGATTTAAAAGGATGACAATGAGAAAGTTAATTAAAAATCTAATAATTTTAACCGTTGTTTTAATGTCAATAAACAGCGCTCATTGCTATGTTTTAGAAGAAAATGAACTTTATAATAAAATTTATGGCGAAGTTTTAAAACAAACAAAAAACGATATTTTAAAATATTCATCTGATTATGAAATAAAAATTTTATCTCTGCCCAAAGAAAAAATAATCACAAATGATTTAAAAGCTCCAAAAATTGAAGTAATTTCACAAGATACTAACTTTAAAACACTTTCTTATAAAAGAGTTTATATAAAAGATTTACAAGGAAAT
>CANQAW010000025.1 GCA_947589525.1 Candidatus Gastranaerophilales bacterium | reverse complement strand
CTGCCGTTAATTTTATTCTTCTGCGGGTACAAACTGCGGAGGCGGCGCGTTCAGCAAATCTTCGTCAGGTTTGTCCTCAAATAGCTTATTATCATTTCCGCCTATTTTCGGTTTAAAAATCGGGCTGTATATCTGGTTGGAATTTTGTTCGTTTGTCGCTTCATCATATTGTACAATATTATTTTCCGTTTCTTGCGCCGACGGTTTTTGTCCCAAAGTGTGAATTGTAAATCTGTATGTCGGTGCAAATTCCGACGTTTGAGAATTATTTGACTCGCTTGTTTTGAAAGCTATTTCAACATCTTTTAATGAGTCAACTATAAACATATTGGGAAGTATTGTGTTTGTTATCCGTCCTTTAACGGGTTCTATAAAGTAATTTTGCCATCCTTGCGTATATTTTGAAATAATTATAAAACTTTCTTTTGCGTTATCTTTTTCCAGATAGATATTATAATTTGTATAATTATCTATGTTTACCACGTTTACTCCGGGGAAAATTGAAGTTATGTCGCTGTTTCCCATTAAATTTATCTTAAATTCGTTCGGTGTAAAGCTTATTTTTGAAATGGACAGCCTGTCTTTATTGAACAAGTATAATTCTGAATTTATAAGTATTAATTTTGTATATTTGGGGATATTTAACTCCTGAAAAAGAGACAGCGCATTGTTATAGATTGAAATTGTGCCGTTGTTGTCAATTTCGCTTATAATATATTCAACCGTCGTCAGCTGTGTATTTTTTGCATAAGGACTCCACTTGTTTGTTACGGTGTTGTACACATATTTAAAATCGGTTGTTTTGTGAGTTTGTTTAAAGGCACTGTTTCTTAATTGTGAGAAAACATCCTGCAGTGAACTTTCTTCAACGCTCTCTTCAAAAGTTTTTTCAAATATTTTATAAGGATAGTCGTTTTTAAAGTTTTCTTCGCTGTAGCCTTTTTGCTTATCCAAATAACTCATTATTACGGGAGTTAAGTTTGAATTTTTATATTTGCGTATATAGCCTATATACGCATCTTTAAATTCTTTTTTCATTTCGTGAGTAGTTGTCGCATATATTGCAGGAGTAAAAATAAATTTTCTGAAATTGTTATATATGATATTTTCCGCATTTTCTTTTATGTATGAATTTGTAGTATGATTAGCGCATTTTTCCCAATCATATATTTTGTCACCCAGCTTTTTGGGCGAGATTTTTAAGTTTAGACCGACCGATGTCGGAGTTGAGTATTTTGATTTTAATTTCAAATAGTTTCTCATTGGCTTTGTCAAATATTTTGCGTATTTTTTTTCTATAAATTTCATATCGGGATACAGATAAACGATGTTTCTGTCGCTGTAGGTTTGAATTGCCGTATTTTTATATAAGTTTTTTATTCTTTTTTCGCATATTATGGTTTGACGTGTTGATTGTATTGCGCTGCACTGTTTAATTCCGTCATCAGACATTGTTTCCGTTGAAATGTGCGGGAGTTTATTTAATTCATCAAGGTAGTTTGAAAAAATTTTTTCTTTTTTTTCGGCTTCATCTTTTGAATATTTTAAATAAAGCACCAGAAACTGTTCGACTTTTTCAATATTGTATTTAAGTTCTTCGTAATTTTGAGGTTCTTTTAATTCGGGTATTAACTGCGGTTTTGAAATTATATTTTTATATTGCAGTTTTAATTTGCTTTCCTGCTGTCTTGATATGTAAATGTTAAGCGAAAGCGCAAAAGCTATGCAAAGCCCGAGTATAAAAATACTGTAGCTTACCAAGTGATTATTAAATATGCTTTTTCTGTTTAAATTTGAATATTCCTGCTTTTTGCCGGCATTTTGCAAAAATATATTCATTGAATTGTTTAATTTTTCACTATTGCTGTCTTCGTTTTCTTCTTGTGTTAATTGATTGATTTTTTGACCGCATCGTGCACAGAAAAAATCATATTCTCCAAATTCCCATCCGCAATTAGGGCATTTGTTAACCATTATTACCTGCTTTCAGTATTTACTTATATTTTATATCCTTAAGGTGTTTAATCAAGTGTTATGTAGGGTATATTTTTTTCTTGGGACAGTTCTTTAACTTTTTTATGACAACATTGGATTATCGAACCGAACTCGGGAGCTTCGAGATTTTCGGTCATTAAATTTGTTATGTTATCGTAGTCTCCTTTTAGTTTTTCATATTCATTTTCATCATAAAGCTTCAGCCTTGCGCTGAAAGAGTTGCGCAGACCTGATTGCACCGTTAATATTTTATATGTTTTTCTGTGTTCTTCTTTATACTTTATATTATAAAAATAGTATTTATCTTTTTTTGTAATACTGTCGGTATCAATATATGCCGTTTTTCCCTTTGGAGTTGTGATTTCAAGCCAGTTAACGGCCAGAGCTTCATGGCCTGTAATTGCTAATATAAAACAAAAAATCAGTGCAATTTTTAAATTTTTTTTAGTCATATTTTTCTCCGCTTGTTATTTTAAAAATAAAATAAGTTTGTTCTTTAATTAAAGCAAAAAAGCTCTTGATTACCAAGAGCTTTTTTTTATTTTTTTATTTTTTATTTTAGTTAATTGACAATTCTCTTTTTGTGGTAACAATTTCTTTGTTGATTGAGTTTCTGTGATAAATTGAACCTACAATTGCCATAACCGAAGCGCACATTGCAATTTCGGAATTAAGCTTATTTACTGCCGAACCGACTCCGACTGCGCTTGCGCCTGATGCGAAAGCAAGAGGAGTTGTTTTTTCGCTTAAACCTGATGCGCTCATAATAGGAATGGTAACGTGTTGAGATAATTCCAATGTATTTTCAATTGTTGCTTTTGCATAGTTTACCAGATGTGCCGAAGGATTTGTAGAAGTTGTTGTTTCCTTTAGACCTTCTGTTTGAATTAGGTCAACGCCTATTAATTCCAACTTTTTAGCAAGTTCAATTTGTTCGGATATATCAATATTCCCCGGTATTGTAACACAGGTGAATATATCATAATTGCTTGTTAAACTAAGTGTTTCAAGCGCTATATTGTATACTTCGGAAGCGCTGAAGGTAATATTCTTTTTGTATAATGCATCAAAATTTCCTATTTCAATTGCATCCGCACCCCATTGAGCCGCTTTCAACAATTCATAAGGGTGAATGGAAGAAACAAAAACGGGCAATTTTGTATTTTTGCGTGCAACGTCATACACTTTTTTATCACAAGCAATGTCTACTGCGCTTGCGTGTCCTTTTTGAGCCGCTCTGCAAACGCTTGCCACATTATCCAAATTATAATTGTTAATTCCCGCAATTATTTTAACCGCTCTTTTTTCTCTTAAATGTTTTTTGAAAACTTCAATTCCCATTCTAATTTCCTTTTTATTACTACAAATGAATTTTATCACAATTAGATATTATTGGCAATGTGACTTTGATGCGGTTGTTGTATTATCATATAGCATCAATATGAAGGACTAATCTAATGTATATGTTTAATAAAACAAAAACTTTTAAAAAAGTGCTTTTTTCTCTTTTCGTTTCTTTTATGTTATTAATTTTAAACCCGCAAAAAGTCAACTCTCAAACAATTTTTACTCCGGAAGAAAACAGCTATATCGGTATATATGAAAAAATTTTGCCCGCAACGGTATCAATTGAAGCCGATATAGATAAAGGCACTTCGGGCGGTTCGGGATGCGTTATTTCAAAAGACGGAATTATTCTCACAAGTTCTCACGTAATTGAAGACTCAAAAAGCATCCAAGTAACTACACACAGCGGAAAGACATACAAGGCTTCCGTTTTGGCAGTGGTTAAAAACAAAACCGACTTGGCTTTAATTAAAATCGAGCCTAAGGAAGACTTACAGCTTGCAAAATTTGCAAATTCGGATGAAATTAAGGTTGGACAAAGAGTTCTTGCGCTGGGATGTCCTTTCGGATTTAAAGATACTTTAACCATTGGTATAATTTCAAGAATTGACTATGAACGAAATAAAATTCAAACCGATGCAGCAATTAATCCCGGTTGTTCGGGCGGACCTTTGTTGAATTTAAAAGGTGAAGTAATCGGAATAAACCAATCTATTTATAATCCCGACAATAATCGCTCAAATATCGGTATCGGTTTTGCGCTTCCTTCTAACTATGCCGTTGAATTTATAGCAAAAGTTAATAAAAAGGTTGCACGAAAGACATAAAACTTTACAAAAGCTAAAAATATATAAATTTTTCTCTCCTTATATACTTTATTAATATACGGAGAGTATATTAATGTCTAACGATATTCAATTAAATGCGCCAAGTTCAGGTAATTTAAGCAATGCAAAAAACCTTGAATGCAAGCTAAATAACATACAAAGCAAAAACGGCGCACTTACTTCAATTTGGGATAGTATTAAATCTTCTTCAAATATCGGCGCAAGCTCAAAAAAATGTGAAGAAGCAATAAATGCGTATATAAACGGTGAAATTTCTTATGAAGAAGCAAATGCGCTTTTGGAAAATTATGAGCAAAAACAAGCTGATTCAATTAACCTGTTTTCAAGTATTTCAACAGGTGTCGTTGCTTCGCTTGTAGTCGGCTCGGCAGTTTTAACGGGCGGTTTATCTTTGGGCGCTATTGCCGCTGCGGGCTGTGTCGGCGGTGTATTTAAATGCGCTTTAAAAATGTTTGACAGAGCGACAAATGAGCTAAAAGGCGATGCGCTAAATAAAAAAGAAATTTCGAAAGATTTTTTATCGGGCGCTCTTGACGGTGCAGTTAGCGTCGGAACAATGGGTCTGAATGTCACACCTTTAAATTTTCAATACACTGCTTCAAATACATTTAAACAAGCAGTATTTCAAGGCGTTAAACAAGGCGCAAAATCCGGAGCAATATCAGGCGCCGTTATGGGCGGAGGCGATTATACCATAAATGCTCTGGTTGATGAAGATATTGATTTTAAAACCGACGAGTTTTTATCCGCCGTTGTTGCAACATCTGTTTCTTCGTCGGTTATGGGCGGTGCTATGGGCGGTATTACAAACGGTTTTAGCTACGCAAACAAAAATAAAATTTTAATTAAACGACAAGCTCAATTTGAAAAGCTTGATAAAAACTCTATTGCGCAATTATCCGATATCTCAGAAGATATAAGCAAAAGTTATACTTGTAACAACCAAAGAGTTTTAAAACAAACCGAAGATATTTTTGCTGACGTAGAAGGCGTTGAACAAATATCCGCCCGAACAAAAGGCGCTGATTCCGTTTTTACAAAGCTTGCCAAGGCAAGAGTAAAAGGCAATCTTAATGAAATCTCAAATCAGTCCTGCTATGACATTATTTGTGATGCTTACGGTTCACGTGTTCAAATTGCAAGCTTGTCAGTTGAAGAAGCAAGATTACAAATCGAAGATTATTTAGCCGATAGCGCATACTCATACGATGATTTTATTAAATATATTTCATCGGACAGGGCGGAATTATCCGAAAATGCGCAAAAATATTTTGAACTTAATTCTAAGAATATATATAACAGATTAAAAGAAGCGCAAACCGAAAAAGTTGTTTCCCGTCTTGAAAGTGCCATAAGAAATAAAGAAATCAAGATAAAAAATCTTGAAAACTACGGGGATGTTGATTCTGCTTATTTTACAAAAAGCCAGCTGGAAAGAATTGCACTTGCGCATAAATCTGCTTATAACGAACCTTTGGTTCTTGTTGCAAAGATTGACCCCGGCGAGTTTGATGCTTCAAAAGGCTGTATGTTCGGAAGTGATTCACAGGTTGTATTTAAGTCCGATACAATGATTTGTTTAAATCCCGATGAAGCAATTAAACCTTCAGGATATGCAACCGCCCAAATGAATGTTGAATATCTGTTTGACGGAAATAAAGTCGGATACGGCGAATTGCAGATAAGAGGAGTTGAAGTTAATCCTTTTGCCGATACCGAGCATATCCCTTACGATATTAAAGCCAAAAAAATAACTCAATTTGATACCAAATATAAAAAAATATACGATATAATAAAACCCATGCCCGATGAACTATATGACGATTATAATAAATACTTGACAAGCGTTTATAAGCAATACAGAGCTAATGAACTGGGTTTACCCGTTAATGTCAAAAGTGCGCCTCCTACATTTTTTGATGATGAAATGTTAAAATACATAACAAAAGAAGGCTTATTTGAGTTCAAAAAAAATTTGGACAAGTTTTCTATATCAGGTATACTAAATAAATGTAAGGTTTTACATGGACAAAATTAACAAAAATTTTAACAACAACATTAATCAATTGTCTTTTAAAGGTGATACTAATAACATGTCAAAAGACGAACAAATAATTGATTACACTCACAAATGCGTTAATTTCCTTTACGATATTGCTCAACGCGAAGTTCCCGAAAACGGAATTTTTTCAAAGGTATATGCGGGATATAACGTTCCCGAGTCTAACAATCAGGTAATTTTTTATATTGAATATAATGAAAATAACCCCAAAGATTTAAGAAGGCTTGTTGCTTCCTGTCATCACAAAAACAGCGACAGATTGTTTTATCAAAACATGTTTGAAGGGACAAAAAGTCAAATACTTGATTTTATAGATGAGCCCGATAATTTTAAATACTTTCTTGACAGCGCTAAACATGTATCAAATACCGTTGATGAATATTATTCAAGCAGATAAATTGCTGTTGCGAATTAATTTATTAGGATGTATAATTTCTTCAAAAAGGAGAATTATATGTCAAAAATTAAAGAATTTCAGATATTGGTTTCATGTATCGTTGTTTGTTTTTCACTTTTATTGTGTTCTTTAATTTTTGCTTCAAAAATTCAAAATGCAGAAAATATAACCGTTACGGGTTCAGCATATAAAATCGTTAAATCCGACAGTGCAAAACTGAGGATTTCCATTACTGCCAAAACTCCTGCTCAATCAGCTTCATACGCTAAAATTAAAGCGCAAGAGCCAAAAGTAATTAAGTATCTTATCTCTAAAGGAATAAAACAGGAAGATATAGAAGTTAAGCCGATTTCAGGATATTATAACTATCGCTCGCTTCCTTCGGGCGGTGTTAATATAAATGACGTTGTAAGCTACAGCGCCGATGAGGTAATAGAATTTAAATCAAATGACGTTATCAAAATAAAACAAATTTCAACCGATATTCAATCTCTTTCTTCCGATTCAATCGGTTTGGATATTAGAGAGCCCGAATATTACTATTCTGATTTGGCTACAATCAAAATAGATTTATTAAAAGAAGCCACTATTGATGCCAAACAAAGAGCAAATTCCATGTTGAGCGCTACCGGCTCTAAGGTTGGACGTGTAAAACAGGTTAAAATGGGCGTTTTTCAAATTACGCCGTCCGATTCGACAATGGTTTCCGATTACGGATATAATGATACAACTTCAATTGATAAAAAAGTTACGGCTGTTGTAAACGTTGTATTTAAAGTCAGATAGAATTTTCATTCATATCAAGTATAATTATTCGAAATTATTGCCTGTTTTGCTAAAGTATAGTATTTTAGTTATATGGATAACAGAATTAAATTACTTGTTTTTTCGATAGTTTTTATCGGCTTTGTATTTATGTTGATTTTTGGTCTTTCTAAAATCAAGGTTGATGACTTTAAAAAGGCTGCAATAATGTTTGTGGTTGATGCTTCCGCTTCAAATCAATCAAACCTTAATAGTCAAAAAATGTTAATAAGGCAGTTATGCTCCATGCTTGACCCTGAAGACCATATAAAAATTATCAGAGTTTCGCAAGACGCATATATAATATACGAAGGTTCGGCTCAATCAGGCTCCGAAATCAGAAAATCATTGGATAAATTTACAAAGCTTGACCCCGAAGAATACGGAACAGCTTACGGTCTGGGTATAAAAAAAGCATTTAACTATCTGGAAAATTTAAAACAAGACGGTTATGTCAACGGAGTTGTTGTAATCGGCGATTTGGAAAATGAAGGCTCAACCGAAAAACAAATTAACTGGGACAAGCTTCCGCAGGATGTATCCTTGCTTAAACAAAAGCTTGGCACGCTTTCAATGATGTTTTTGTACGCTTCGCCCGAAAAACTTGATTTGGTTAAAGAAAAATTAACTCCCGTGCTTGGCGAAACAAATCTTATCATCGGCAACGAAATTGCTTCAAATAAAGTTTTAAGACGTTTTTTAAACGCAATCGGCAGGTAAGTTAATGAAGGTTACAATTAAGTATAATCAAATTTCCAAGTCGTTTGAAAATAAAGAAGTTATTACCATAGGAAATAATTCGGATTTTGATTTCACAATTGATTCTTTATTCAATGGTGAAATTTTAAAGCTCGTTTACAGTGAAAAATATTCAAACTACATTGTTGTTAACGCTTCAGGCTCCGACAGTTTCTTATGTAACAATAAAAATTTTACAAAAATACTTGCAGGCAAAAATTTCTCCCTAAAGAACTCTAAGCTGCCTTTTGCAATTGAGTTTAATGTTGAAATCCCCGTATTGGCAAGTGTTAATTCCGAGACTTTTCAAGGTCAAATTGAAAAAGCGCACAATCAGGCAATTAATATTCAAAATAATAATACTTCGGGTTTTGAAGGCGAAATTGAAAAAAATCGAGTAGCTATCGTTAAAGAAATCGGATATAAAATTTTTGAATTAAAAAGTTTTATAAAATCCGCTTCAAATACTTCTTTTGCGCTTAATGTAACCATGGTTGTGCTTTGTTTTGTCTGCTCTTTTGCCATTACAAATTTTCTGCTTGGTCTTAAAATAAGCACTTCCGCCAGTTCGCTTAATCTGACTACTAATTTCGGTTTTTTAATTTGCGTTTCGGCTATTTTAATAACCGTATGCATGCTCATAAAGCAGGCGGTTTTCTCCCTTTTGGACTATAACAATTCAAGAAGGGTTGTTAATTCTTCCTCGGTGCATAAATTCATTGTGCAATTCGGCGTAATTTTTATGATAGTGATATATTTTATAAACCTTTTATATTACAACCAAGTTCCTAACTTTGTTTTGGGTGCAATATTTATTTCGTTTCTCTTTGTCGGTGCTCTTGTTATTTCAACTATGGGAAGCGGATATTTTAAGTTCCAATCCGAAAAAAATAAACTTCTGCTTTCTAATTATGAATACAGGGAAGATTTTGAGTCGGTTATGAAAAATTATCGCATTTTAATTCATAAATATCTAAACTCATTAAGCCAAAATCGAATTAATAATATTAAAAATAATCTTGTTAATAACCAAATGAAGATGGTTGTGGAATTTTTCGTCGGACTGTTTACCTCGCCTTTTCTGGCTTACGGCGTTTCAAACACTTTAGCCGGTTGTTTTCCAGAAGCGGCTAACTGGGTCAGAATTTCGGGACTGAGGTTTTCTCCCGTGTTTCTTGTTTTGTCAACTTTTCTTATTATTTTTGCTTTCTTTTCTTTTGTAAGGTCTTTCACTTTGGGAAAACAAATTAAAGGTTCGGAAGTAATCAAGTTTGACGGCTTTCACGATTATAATTCGCACGGTGTTACCATTTTAGGGCTTGATTCCACCAAAAGTTTGGACAGTGAGCGTAAAATTGTTTTATTTATTGCCTGCTTTATTATTTTGATTGAGTTTACCATGAATGTTTCATATTTTGTTTCCGAAATCGGAAGTGATGTACAGGGAATGTTCTTAAGTTTTGTTACGGCTCTTGTTCCGACGGCACTATTAATTGCGGAAACAAATTTGCTTTCGGAAACAATGTTTAAAATAAACAACTGTAATGAGCTGCTAAATTCATTGGATTAATTAAAATGCCTTCAAATAAAATTATATATTTGCTCATATTTCTGGCTGTATTGACCGTAGTTGTTGTTTCCGTTGATACAAAAACAACTGCACGTGTCCGCATTTCCAATCAGGCTTTTGAAATTAACAATTCCCAAAGCGAGTATTTAAACGTTAAATCCCTTGATTTACAATCTAAAGAGGCAAATTTTAAAAATAATTCCGACGCTAATCCCGCCCAAAATAAAAGTGCAGTTTCTTTTCAAAATACCGATATTAAAAATAATTCAAAATCTGTTAATAATTCCGGAGTTGTTAATAATTCCGAAATCGGCACTAATATTCAAGAAATTAATCTCCAAAACAAAAATATCAAAACAGATCCCGCATACTACGCCGAATACCTTAAAATTGAAAAAAACAGGATTAACAGAAGGTATAATCATATAGCCGTTAATTGGTCGGATTGGCATGAAAATTTGCAAAATGCAATTTTGGATAAATCTTATGAATTACCCGAGCTTGACGCTTATCCTCTTAATACAATGCTTTATTTTTCTTTTTATGTAAGATACGACGGAACTATTTATGATATTCACGTTTCAAGCCCGACAATATCGCAGGAAGATAAAGACAAAATGGCTAAATTAATTAAAACTTTTGAACACACCACTCCTTTGGTTTTTCCTCCCAAAACAAAGCGCAAAAGATGTAAAGTTTCAGGTATTATACTTTTAACCGATAATAATAATTCAAAATTCTATTACAAAAATAAATTTAACTCTTTTGAGCACAGAGTTGAACAAGCTCAATAATTTGCAATTTTGCATTAATTTTCAAGAGCTTTATTATTTTTAAATTTGAATTTTATACCGAAAATTGTAAGTATTTTGTATGGTTTTAAAGGCCTTGAATTGTTGTTTTTAACCGAAAATAATCTCTGAAGAAAATTATTGTAAAATTTTTCTTTTTTATGGAGATTTGCATTTGGTTTATTTTGTGTGTTTCTGTATATTATTTCTTCATAGAAGGATGTTTTTCTGGCAAATTTCCAAAAATAATGTGCGTTATAGCTCGAAGCATATTGCCAAGGCTTAATATCTGAGGTATAGTGCAGATATTTAGGCTCATTTAACGAGCTAATATATTTATAATAAAGTTTAGAAGGCATTATTTTTTTTAAATTTACTTCTTCATTTATAATATGATTTTCAACGTTCCAGCGCTCATCCAAAAATTTTACCCTGCCTTCGCATACTATATTTAATACGTCCTGATCGACCGTTAGTGGTTGTTTTATTTCTTTGAGTTTTTTTATGCATTTTTTAATCAGATTAAATTCAATGCTTTTTTGTATATTAAATAGCATTAATCCTGAATTAAAATATTTTGCAGGATTTTTTAAATTTAATTTTTCAAAATAACAATTACCCTTATTTGTATGCAGTTGTGCGTTAATACAAGTATCTATCACGGCACCTATTATGTTATCTTCCATATCAGTATTAAATAATTTTGACGGATCTTCCAAAAATACCGCATCACAATCGCAATAAAGAACTTTTTTATAATATTTGAATATTTCGGGAATAAAAAAGCGGAAATAGACTTCTTTTGAAAAATGTCTGCAAGTGAACCATAAGTCATCACTATATTCTCTTAAATATGCCCCTACATCTATAAATTTAATGCGGATGTTACTTTTTTCCATGTCTAAAATTTGGCGTTTGCGCAATTTTGATAAATTATCATTCAACACAAATATTTTGTATAAATTATCAGGATTGGAATTTTCAATTATGGATTGAATAGTGACCGCCAAATAAGGAATATAATTTTCGTCACTGTTCATAACAAGTACTGTTTCATTTTCGGTTTCGGGTTTAATAACGGGCTTTAAATCGGTATTTTTAATATAAATTTGCGCAAGCTCTAAAACTTCATTTTTAGATTTTAGATAAGTGAAGAAAATTCCCGTCAGCCATTCGCTTATGTATGCAACAACTCTTTCTTCGCATATTGAATAATTTGATTTATCGATTTTTTCGTTTATTTCAAACAGCATATCAAATAAAAATTGCGCATATTCAAAAAAATCTTCTTTAGGCAGTATAAACAGGTTGCAAAAATAACATTTATTTTCCTTGTTGTAAATATCGGCATATTTTGCATATTTCGGATATTTTTCTTTAAGTATTGATATTGTTTTGTAATAATCCTCGACATGCAGATGTTCTATGTTTTCAAAATGCGAAACGGGATTAATTTCGTAATGCTTTGCTATAATATATTTGTTATTTTTCAGACAGTTGCGTATATTATCGGAATTTAAATACTTTGAGTTTTCGCATAAATAGTTAATTGAAGGACAACCAACGTCTTCATCCGTTTTTAATTCATTTGTGTTTGTAAAGTCTAATATTCTTCTGTAATGGCAAAAACCGATATACTCGGGATTTGAAAGTTTTTCATAATTTTTCCAAGCCCAGTATATACCCGTTGTTTCGTTAAAATATCTGTTTAGCTCTGAAATATTATCTCCGGTGTCGTCTCCTATCATGTTGTCTAAAAGCCATTGATAATCCTTATCATCTAAATTCCCGTCTTTTGTCGGTTCAAGAGCTAATGCACGTCCGAGATGTATGGGAGTGTATATATCCGATTTCAGTAAAACCGCAGGTTTATGATAGCCGACCAATATTTTCACCTTAGCTCTTGATTTCATTTATTTTATCTCCTTAAATAATTTCTATAATTTATTCAACAGCTAAGTTTTATGGGTGATATATGGAAAAATGTGCTAAACTCTTTCTGTGCAAGCGCATACGCAAAAGAAAACATTTTATTTAAAATGTTTTCTTTATGCGAAATATAATGATTACAGAAGATTAAATTTGTATATTAAGCTAAAAACAAACAGCTAAAAACAGGATATATAAGCCTCTGCCAAGCGGTCACAATTTAAATAAAATGTTTCATTCACGCTTTTTGTTTTTTTGGAAATTTGTTTTTAATTTTTAAGAAAAGATTGTTTGTCTTCGGTTGAATTTCTTGTGCAGGTGTTATTTGCGTATTTTCATCCGCATTCTGAATTTCTTGAGCCGGTGTTAATTGCGCATTTTCGCCAACATCCTGAATTTGTTTTACGGCTTCATTTTCGCTTGCTTCCTGTATATCTGCGCTTTGCTCTTGCGCATTGTTAATTGCTTCTTTTTGCGGGGGAAGCGTTTGAATTACTTCTTTAATTGCTTCGGGTGCAGATTGCGTGTTATTAACATCTTTAAGCTCTGTTTGTTCATTTTTTACGGCTGTACTTTCCATTTCCAATGTCGGAATTTCAACTACGATTGACTTATCTTGTTTAACTTCTCCAACGGTATTATCTTGTATTTTTTGAGCGTAATCCATTTTGATTTCTGTTTCATCAATTGTCGTTTCTTGGCTGTATGCGTTTCCTGCCGATAAAAGACAAGTCAAAACAGCTAAGATTGCATATTTTTTCATAATACTATCCTTTCATCCCCATTATATCATCTTTAACTTTAAAATATCATAAAAAAAGTAAGGTCTATAATTTTTTATAAACAATATAGCCTTACTTTCTTAAATAATTTATTTTTACAATTTAAAAAAGACTGTTTTCTTTGATTTTTAAAAACAGTCTAAAATAATAATTATATTATTCTTTTAATATTTCT
>CANQAW010000024.1 GCA_947589525.1 Candidatus Gastranaerophilales bacterium | reverse complement strand
GTTGTTTTTTTGTATAACTTTAGGAACAGCCCTTTTTTTTGCTTCGGGTTTTAATTTTTGGGGTGCGGCTGATTTTTTTTCGACAGCAGGCTGACTTTTTTTTACCGTTTTATTTGTTTGTTTTATATTTTGTTTTTGAACGGGTGATGTTAATGGAGTTTGTTTTTTAACCGTTTCATTTTTATTTTTAAAAACGGAAGGCAGAGGTGCTTGCAATTTATTTTGCGCATTTATATTATCGGTACTTTTAGAGTTCTCTTGAGCGGTCGAATTTTTTTTTTGACCCCCGCCGTTTGCGGTAGTTTTTGTATTATTTGTTGCCGCTATTGAAGATTGCGGTTGTTTTGAAATATTTTGCCCTGTCTGCTTGACGTTTAAGTTAAAGTTAACGGGCTTAGTTGTTGTTATGTTTATTTTTGTATAGCCTGTATTTGTTTCCTGACCTGCATATTTATAGGAATTTACGGTTACGTTTCTTATGTCTGTTCCTGAAAGTCCCGTTTGAGCCGAAGAATTTTTAGTTTCCGGAAGCAGAATATAATAGCTTAAATCATTCTTCTTTATTACTTTAACGGGTTCTAAAAATTTTTTCTGTGTATATAAATCTATATTGTAATTTGCTTCACCGTTTTTATTCAGTTCAACTTTGACAAGAGAATTCTTATATTCGGACTCAACCGCCGAAGCAAGATTAATTGATAAAATTAATATAAAGACCGCATTTAAAATTCTTTTGCAAGTTTTGTTCACTATGGTGTCCTTTTCATTATTTATTTTAGTTTTATAATTATTAAATATTATAATATAAAATATTAAAAATTTACACAAAATGGAAAAAAATAAAAATATTTCAAATAGTGACTTTAAATCCGGACTTGTTAGCATAGTTGCACGCCCTAATGTCGGCAAGTCTACTTTATTAAATCAAATTTTAGGACAAAAAATTTCAATAACCACCCCTTTAAAACAAACAACAAGAAAAAATTTAAAAGGGATATACACTGATAATAATTCTCAAATTGTTTTAATTGATACTCCGGGGGTTCACAAACCGATAAATGAGCTCGGCAATTATCTTTCTTCTCAAACGAGAGATGCTCTTTTTGATGTTGATTTAATTTTGTTTTTGATAGATATAACTCAGCCTTGCGGTACGGGGGATAAGTGGATATGGAAAAATTATCTTGAAAATATTAAAACGCCAATAGTTTTGGTGGCAAACAAAGTTGATTTGTTAAAAGATATTGAAAAGAGAGATTTGAATTTTTATACATATAAAAAATTGATTGAAAGGAATATTGATTCAATCAAAATAAGCGCAAAAACCGGAAGAAATATAGACGACTTAATTGATAAAATAAAGTCATATCTTCCCCGAGGCGAAAAGTTTTATCAAGAAGACGCAATCACCGATTCAAGCATGAGAGAAATTGCATGTGAAATAATAAGAGAAAAAATTATTCTAAACACAAAAGATGAAGTTCCCCACAGCATTGCGGTTGTGCTTGACGAATATAAAGAAAATCAAAATATCGATAAAATAAAAGCAAAAATAATCGTAAATTCTCAAAGCCAGAAAGGTATTTTAATCGGAAAACAGGGTTCAATGCTTAAAACCATAGGCATGCAAGCAAGGCTTGAGCTTGAAAAAATGCTTGATAAAAAAGTTTATCTTGAGTTATTTGTTAAGGTTGAAAAAAATTGGCTTAAAGACAAAAACCTAATCAAAAGTTTCGGTTTCGATTAATATATAACCCCGAATTCTCCCAAGCCAAATACAAACGCATCTTTTCCAAATTCATTGGGTGCTTTTGTTCCGTTTGCATCAAGATATAATCTGCCCCAGCATTTTTCCGTCGTTGTTGCTTTTTCCACGGGATTAACTCTGTAATATTGAGGACAACTTGCAAGCGCACCTGTTGAAGTGTCTGCTATAACTTCAAGACCTACATATATGTCGCCTGAAATTTTTGCGCCTTGTATTGCCGTGTTATTATTTTTGCAATAATCCGTTGAAAATGCTTTAGTCATAGAGCAGAAATTTTTGTTTGTTCTGTCCAGTCTTAAAAATGTTGCATATAAATCCATTACCTGTGTTGTATTTGCAAGCTGTTCCGTTGCGTTATAAATTGCATAATCTTTTGTGTTCATTGTGTTTGTCGTAAAAGAACCCGTAGGGATTTTATCGGGATATGATTCTCTGATTTTTATGGAAGCACTTTGGAATTCTTTGACAATTTTATATGCGCTTGCCTGAAAGGTTTTTTCGTCAAAACCGCTGTTTGTTGTTACGTTTATCGATATAATCGCCAAAAAACCAAGTATAACTAAAACCATTAAAACTTCTGCCAAAGTGAAAGCGTTTGTTTTTTTCATAATTCTGTTCCTCTTTTTTCAAATTATAATTTTTATTTAGAAAATTTACAACCCGTTTTGAAACTTTTTATTAAATTTTTACGTCTTATTGAGTATAAATGCCGTATTTGCTACTAGGCTCTTGAGATAATCAAGAGCTTTTTTTATATTTCGGATTTAAAATATTTTTTCTCGTGATAAAATTAATTTATGAATAAAGAATTTAGACAAGAGTTTTCGATTAAAGCAGTTCCGACTGACGACACGATTTTATTGGAAAATACGTTAAATGCCATGTCAAGCACGGGATGGGATTTATATTCAATTTATGAAGCCGAGCAAAATTCAAAAATAGTGTATAATTGTATTTTTGCCCGTGATATTGAGAATAATCCCGAAGAACAAGACAGCGAGCTTGTTAATTTTAGAAGTTCGGTTGAAAAAATGCTGTATTCAAAAGACGAGCCTTACGAGCTTTGTTTAAATTTACAGCGTAAAATTAAAGACAAAAAAGAAAAAATCAAAAAGATTAAAAAATTTTTAGAAAGTTCAAAAGACGAGGAAAGAGAACTTTTAAACGACGAAATAAAAAAAGATATAGATGAACTTAATTCTTTGAAAAAAGATTTAAATGACGTGATTGCGCCGAGTAAAATGTCCGAATTTTTAGGCGAAGACAAGCTTTCGATAAGTTTATCATGTGAAAATTATTGTCTTTGCGACCCCGTAAAAGAAAATAATTTGCTGTCTCAAACAATAAGGGTAAGGCAAGAGCTGACAAAAGAACTCGGTTATATTATTCCCAAAGTGCAATTTATTGAAAATACTTCTCTTGAAGAGTATGATTTTTCCGTCAATATCCATGGTGTTGCCGTGGTTAGTGCCAAAGCGTATCCTGAACATCTTGCCTTTTTTGAAGATGAGTTAAATATTGATAAAGCACCTAAAAATTCTTTTAAGGTTAAAGACCCTCTGACAAAGAGAAAACTTATCTGGATAGATAAAAAAGAATGCGAAAATTTTTGGACTGAAGGGCTTGAGCCTGCGGAATATATAGCAAATTATTTAAGTTATTATTCAATTGTTCATGTGGATGAAATCTTTGATTACAATGACTTAAACAGATATATCGAATATGTCAGCGATAAAAATTCGCTTTTGGTTGAGACTATACTGGGCGAATTTATGAGCATTTCCGAACTTAAATACCTTCTTGTTCAGCTTATTCGTGAAAGGGTCAGTGTTAAAGATATAGTTTATATTTTCGAAAAACTTAATGATTTTTCCGATGACCCGTCAAAAGCTGATTTATTGGAAAAAATCAGAACTTCTTTATCCAGACAAATTGCTTCAAGTGTTGCAAATAAAAATAAAGAAATTTTTGCCTATGAAATTAACGACGACACTATAGAGCTTCTCGAAAAGCAGACAAATAAAGAAGAAGGAAGCGTCAGAATTGACTTATCCAAATTTTCTAAGTTTAAAAAGATTTTAAAGGAATTAAAACAAAATATAATTGAACAAAATGCGGTTCTGCTTGTTTGCAGACAATACAGACAAATTATTTTTATTCTGGTATCTCAATTGTTTATGGATATTCCCGTAATATCTTACGAAGAAATACCCATGGACTATAAATTAAATATTATAGGTAAAATTTAGCCGAGATTAAAATTGTATAAAGAAGCTTAATATTGCTCGCTTTTTGTTCGTTTTTATAATATAATCAGGAAGGTAGCATAGGGAGTAGCCTTTGAAAAGCTCGCAAAAACTTACCTTTTATATATTTATAGCTTTAATTTTGGGTATATTATTCGGTTGGATTTCTCCTTTATATGCTCAAAAAATGCAAATTTTAGGCGATATCTTTTTAAGAATGGTCAAAATGATTATAGCGCCATTGATTTTTGCAACTCTGACGGTCGGTATAGCGGGTCATGGCGATGTTAAGAGTCTTGGTAAAATCGGACTTAAAGCGCTTGTTTATTTTGAAATTGCAACAACCATTGCCCTTGCTATAGGTCTTTTAACGGCAAATATTCTAAAACCCGGAGTCGGATTTCCGATAGATATAAATTCGATTTCTACATCCGGACTTGAAGCAATCCAAAACCTTCAACCTCACGGTTTTTCCGAAATGATTATAAATATTTTCCCCGTAAGCATTGTGGAAGCCATGGCAAAAGGGGATTTGCTTCAAATAGTTGTTTTTGCTGTGTTTTTTGCGCTTGCTATATGTGCGGTAGGTCAAAAAGCAAGACCCGTGCTGGATATTTTGCAAAGCACCTGCGATATAATGTTTAAGTTTACGGAATATGTAATGAAATTTGCGCCCTTTGGTGTTTTTGGCGCAATAAGTGCAACCGTAGGCAAAAACGGAATAAGTATTTTAATAAGCTATGCCAAGCTGATAGGAATAACTTATGTATCTTTAACGGCATTTGTTGTTTTGGTTTTGGTTGTTGTTTGCAAAATAATTAAAATTTCCTTTAGAGACATACTTTTTGCAATTAAAGACCCTGCGCTTCTTGCTTTTACAACGGCATCTTCAGAGGCGGCGCTGCCTAAAGCTATGAGCCAGATGGAAAAATTCGGCGTTCCTAAAAGCATAGTAAGCTTTGTAATTCCTTTAGGGTACACTTTCAATTTAGACGGTTCAACGCTATATTTGACTTTGGCAACTTTATTCTGCGCTCAAATAGCGGGAGTTAATTTGACTATAGAACAGCAGCTGTTAATTATGCTGACTCTGATGCTCACTTCAAAAGGAATTGCGGGAGTCCCGAGAGTTTCCCTTGTTATTTTAACCGGAACTTTAACAAGCTTTGGTTTGCCTTTGGCGGGAGTTGCAATTTTGCTCGGAATAGACCAAATTTTAGACATGGGGCGTACAACCGTTAATTTAATAGGAAATTGTGTTGCGGGTGCGGTTGTGGCAAGATGGGAAAATGATTTTGACTACGAAAAAATGAAGAAATTTGTTAAATCATCAGGTTAAGATTTCTTCAAATGATTTTATTAACTTAATTTCTCTGTTGCTTCTAAAATATGTCAATTGTCTTTTTGCAAAGTTTCTTGTATGCTGTTTAATTTTATCAATTGCCTCTTTTTTATCTTTATAAATCCCTTTTCGTAAATCTATAAACTCGCTGTAGCCGATTGTATTTTCAATGATTTTGGAGTTTGGGTATTTTTGATAATTTTTTTCAAATTCTTCAAAAAGCCCTTGTTCAATCATTTTGTCAACTCTTAAATCAATTCTTTTATAAAGCTCTAATCTTTCGATATCAAACATAAACCATTTAACGTCGTATTTTTTGTTATTTTTTCTTTTATATTCGCTTATGGGCTTTTTAAGTTCAAGACAAAGCTCAATGGAACGTATTACTTTATCTTTGTTATTGGGATGAATTTCCCGAGCTCTTTGAGGGTCAAGAGAAGTTAGTTTTTGATAAAGCTCTTCTTTGGATAATTTATTTAATTCTTCTCTCAGTTCTTTGTTTATGGAGCATTCGGGCAAGATTTTATCATCCAAAAGACTTTTTATATAAAACCAAGAACCGCCCTGAATAATGATATCTTTATTTTTTTTAAATTCTTCATCAATGATTTTTTCCGATAATTTAACAAAATCTCCTGCGGAAAATTCTTCTTCAGGCGTTAATATATCAATTAAATGGTGTTTTATTCCGTTTTGTTCTTTATCTGATGGTTTTGCCGAAACTATATCCAAATCTTTATAAACAATTCTTGAATCGGCACAGATTATATCGCAGTTAATTATCTTCGCCAATTTTATCGAGGCATTTGTCTTCCCCGAGGCTGTCGGCCCCGTCAGAACATAGATTTTTTTGCTCATAACAATTAAATATTAACACAACGGAGTATGAGATAAAATATATATAGAAAAATAAAATTAAAACAGCCGTAAAGGAATTATGTGAGCTGTATGTTTCTAAAATTCTCGTAAGGAAATAAATAAAATAAATGCTAATAAATATAGTAAATGATTTTAAAAAGTTTTTAAATAAAAATTTAACCGCACTATAAAGTGCATAAAAAGGTTTCAAAAAAATGTTAGCTTTTATATTGTCATCCAAAATTGCAGGAAAATAAAACAACAAAATAAAATTATAAACTGCACCGACAAGCATAAAGCTTAATTGCCAAGCATATAAAACGTATTTTTGATTGTCCGTCAAACCGTTTAAAAAGTCATTTATGTTTGTTGTACCCTGTGCGGTTAAAATTATGTCTTTAATCATTGAATTTAAATCTCCGAAAAGAGCACCCGCAATTAAACTTGTCAGCGCTATTAACATAATTAATATAATAATGTATATTAAAATTCCCAAGCTGACGGGGATAATATTTTTCCCGACTCCTTCAAGGAAAACGGAAAAATAACTTTCCTCTTTGTCGTTTTTTACTTTTTCTTTTATAATTTGCAGCCAGCCCGAAGAAAATGCGACTGAAAAAACAATTGTGGTTATTGTTAAGATTGCCGTTATAAGTTTTGTATGCGGAGTCAGAGTATAATAAGTTAAATAATTTAAAATAATTAAATATAAAACAAAATAAAAAGTTACGGAAGGACTTTTAAAAACTTTATCCGCAGAATTTTTAAATAAATTAAATGTCATTTGCTTCTCCGAAATAATAATTGTTTGCTATTGATTTACAATTTTTAAAATCTAATCTATTATTAAATATATATCGTATAAATAAAAAAACAAGGTATGAAATGTTAAGATTTTCAAAAAAACATGACTATAAAGGAGTACTGATTTGTGTTGAAGGAATTGACGGTTCGGGTAAGTCTACTCAAATAGAACTGCTGCACAGCTGGTTGAATTCGCTTAATATTGATACCGTTTTAACACAGTGGAATTCTTCGGAATTAATTTCAAATACAACCAAAAAAGCAAAAAAGAAAAATCTTTTATCGGGAAAAACATTTTCACTTTTGCATGCGGTTGATTTTGCGGACAGATTAGAGCGCACAATTAAGCCTGCGCTGAAAGCGGGCTTTGTCGTTCTGGCGGACAGATATGTTTATACGGCGTTTGCTCGAGATGCAGCCAGAGAAGTTGACCCCAAATGGGTAAGAAATATTTATTCTTTTGCAATTAAACCTGATATAACTTTTTATTTTGACGTAAGTCCCAAGGATTCTTTAGAGCGGATTTGTTCTAACCGCCAGCCCAAGTTTTATGAAGCCGGCATGGATATGAAACTATCGAATAATCCTTATAAAAGTTATGTTATTTTCCAAAATCGAATAGTTGAACAATATAAACAAATGATTGAAGAATTTGATTTAATTCGTATAGATGCAACAGACAGTATTTATAATAAACAAAAGTTTATAAGAGAAAAAATATCTGAACTTTTAAAACAAAGAAATATTTTAAAGGAAGAAAATGAACAAAAATAAACCTCACGGCTACGAAGGATATTTAATAGTTATTGAAGGAACGGACGGCTCGGGGCGCTCGAGTCAGGTTAATTTGTTATCTCAATATATAAAAGATAAATGTTACGGCTGTGTTGTGTCTCCTTGGAAAACTTCAAGGCTCATTTCCGGTGTTATCAACGAAGCAAAAGAAAGAAATCTTCTAAATACGACAACATATTCTCTTTTATATGCTGCGGATTACACGGACAGATTGGAAAATGAAATTATCCCCGCACTTAAGGCAGGTTTTGTTGTTTTAATGGACAGATATATCTATACTGCCTATGTTCGTGATTCGGTTCGGGGTCACGATATCGAATGGGTTAAAAACCTCTACAGTTTTGCTCCGAAACCCGATTTAGTTTTTTATTTAAATGTTCCCGAGGATATTTTAATTAAAAGACTGATAGCTAAAAACGGTGCGCTTGATTATTTTGAAGCGGGAAGAGATATAGGTCTTTCAACGGATATTTACAGCAGTTTTGAAATTTATCAAAAAAGATGTTTGAAGGAATATAAAAAATTAATCAAAGAATACGGTTTTATTGAACTTGACGGCACAAAATCTCAAGAGGTAATCCACGAAGAAATTAAATCTCACGTTCAAAAACTTTTAAATTGTGATTAACAAAAACCTTCATTCTGTGATAGAATAATCCCATGGCTAAAGTTAAAACAAAGTGGGTTTGTCAGTCTTGCGGGTATGAAACAGTTTCTTATCTCGGAAGATGTCCCGATTGTAATCAGTTTGGAACTTTTGTTGAAGAAACGATAAAAGATATCAAAACTCCCGAAAATTCAAAATTATCAAATAAACTTATCGAAGTATCAGATATCACTAAAATAAAAGAAATAGTTCTTGATGAAAAAGTAAGATTTAAAAGCGGTATTGAAGAACTGGATAGAGTCCTTGGAGGCGGTTTTGTTCAGGGGTCTTTGACACTGCTTGCAGGCGACCCCGGGATTGGAAAATCAACTTTAGTTTTGCAGACAACAAAAGCAATCTGCGATATCAAGCTTGAAAATCGAAATTTAAAAGTTTTATATATATGCGCCGAAGAAAGCCCGACACAGGTTAAATTGAGAGCAAAAAGGCTGAATATCGAACCTGAAAACCTTTATTTAACAAATCAAACCTGTATTGATGAGGTTATTTATCAAATTGATAAAATCAATCCCGATTTTTTAATAGTGGACAGCATTCAAAGCGTTTTTTGCGCAAATATTTCTTCTTCCTGCGGAAGTGTTTCTCAAATTAGAGAATGTACAAATGTTTTAGTTAGAATTGCAAAACAAAGAAATATTACAACTATTATTATAGGTCATGTTACTAAAGAGGGAAACATCGCAGGGCCTAAGGTTTTAGAACATATGGTTGATTGTGTAATAAATTTTGAGGGGGATAAATATAAACAATATAGAATTTTAAGATGTATAAAAAATCGCTTTGGAACGATAGCAGAAGTTGGTGTTTTTAAAATGGAAGATTGCGGGTTGGTTGAAGTCAATTCTCCTTCTTCTATGTTTCAAGATACGATAGAAGGTGCTTGCGGGTGTGCGGTTGCTTCCGTTTTGGAAGGAAGCAGAATTTTTCTTCATGAAATTCAAGCGCTTGTAGGGTCAACTCCTTATCCCAATCCGAGAAGGGTTGCGCTTGGGCTTGATTATAACAGGTTGTTGCAAATTGTAGCCGTTTTAGAAAAAAAAGTCGGATTAAATCTGTCAAAACAAGATATTTACGTAAATGTTGCGGGAGGTTTGGATATAATTGAGCCGAGTTATGATTTAGCGCTTTGTCTTGCAATAATAAGCTCTATTCGTGATATTGCGATAAACTCTAAGACTATAATTATCGGCGAAATAGGGCTTTTAGGTGAAGTCCGCAGTGTTGCAAACATTGAGCGCAGACTTAAAGAAGCCTCTAAACTCGGCTTTAAACGTGCAATTATACCAAAAGTAAGCAGTGAAACATATAAGAAAATCAGCTCCTTAGGTTTAGATATCAGACAGGTGAAACTTGTGACAGATGCCATTGTGGAAGGGCTGAAACAAGATTAGCTATAAGCTCAGACAGGTTTTCAGATATCCGATTTTGCGCAGTTTGTTTTCATATAAGTACTGAACAAAATTGAGGTATTCGTCCTGCCTTGAAGATAATGTAACATTAATTTCAAAGCCGTCTGAGCAAAACGGTTCATAATCGTAAATTACATAGTTATTGTATTTACTTTTCCATTCCTTCTTTTCGATTTTACATCGGCATTCAAACGCCAAATTCTCTAACCAAGGCAACATTTCTTTTGAAACATTTTTAAATTCATTTAAATAATATTGTTTATCAGTTATTTTTTTATCTGTCAGCATAAGAACCTCGCAATATAATATAAGGATTGAAGTTACTATATCCTTTATAAATTTAAAATATTCGAGTTCTTTTTTAAATACACAATAGTATTAGTATAAATCGTCTTTAGTGGTAATTTTTGTATTTTTTTTGTCGTTTTCTATAATATACACTTCTATGTTTTCTTTTTCCAAAATTGAGCTGTCGTCAGTAAAATCGGGATTGTTTTTGTATTTTTCGTGAAGCTTTTTAATCAGTTGATAGTTAAAACTTTGCGGTGTCTGCGCAAGGAAAATCTTTTTTCGATTTAGTGTTTTTAAGATTTTTGCTTCATTTCCATTAAAATCTATTTCTTTAATGGTATCAACCGCCAATTTACCTACTACAACAGCGCCTTTTTCAAATGTTTTTTCAATCGTTTTTTTAATTATTTCTTTATCAACAAAAGGTCTTGCGCCATCGTGAATTAAGACAATTTCAGGGTTTGAACATACTTGAAGTGCACTATAAACGCTCATTTGGCGGGTAGCACCGAATGGCGCAAATTTAATTTTGGGATTATATATTTTTGATTTTAAAATAAGGTCTTTAATTTCATCGCTTGTTGGAATTATAATTTCATCAACCAAATCAATAAATTTTGATATAGTTAGTTCAATAACCGTTAAATCATTTATTTTTTCAATTAATTTATTTGACCCGAAACGGCTGGATTTTCCGCCTGCCGTGATAATTGCGCTTATTTTAATTTTATTCAAAGTGGTTAAATCCTCTGTATTCTATTTTCTTATTATCCAAATAAACCCCCTGCCCTTTTTTACATTTTCCAATTTCAACAAGATTAGGGATTTTTTTAAAATCATTTTCATCTAAACAAACAACAAGAGAATAATCTTCTCCCCCGAAAAGAACAAAGTCTTTATTTTGAGTTTTTTTGGGAATTTTATTATATTCAATTTCGATTTTGATTTTTGATTGTTCGCTTATTTGATATAAACAATCAATTAACCCGTCGGATGAATCTGTCATTGCGTAAGGTGATTTTGTCAGGGTTGCGATTTTTTTTGATATTTCAGGATATAACTTAGGGTTTTTATGAAATTGCGTAAAATAATTATTTTTATTTTCTTTTAAATCATTTAACCCTTGAGAAGATGACCCAAATTCTCCCGCAACTGCTACAATATAGCCTTCTTTAGCGTTTGAGCGCTTTGAGATGTTTCTATCTTTATAATCTCCAAAAACACTTATTGAAACAACAATTTTATCCGATTTTGTTAAATCCCCTCCTATAACTTTAAAATTATAAGTTTTGGATAAATCATTAACTTCCCTGTAAAATTCTTCTATAAAATTACTGTCTAATTTTCCGCTTAAAGCAATTGTTAAATACTTAAGTTTAGCGCCCGAAGCTAAAATATCCGAAATATTAACTAAAATTGCTTTTCGTGCGATATCAGAGGCGCTCATATAATCTTTTTTAAAATGAACATCTTCAACTAAAATATCAGTTGATATAGCAAGATTATATTCTTTTAAATAGGCGCAGTCGTTGCCTAAATAAGAGCTGTCAGAAAGAGTGTTATTTATTATTTTTAAAAATTCAAATTCTTTATTCATTTTAATAATCTATACAGCCCCAGAAGCGCAAGTTTATAGCTGTCTTTTTGAAAACCTGCGATTGTTCCTGTTGAAACAGGCGAGATAAAAGAATTTTTCCTGAATTCTTCTCTGTTGTTAACATTTGAAAGATGAACTTCAACGCATTTTATCCCCACGCCTTTAATAGCATCCGCTATAGCAACACTTGTATGAGTATAACCCGCAGGGTTGATTATAAGCCCTGAGAAATCGGCGCATTGTTGGATTTTATCTACAATTTCACCTTCTATATTTGATTGAAAAAAACTAAGCTCGATATTATCGTCTAAAGTTTTTGCAAAATCAACAAGCTCTTTATTTATATCAACAAGCGTTGTTGTACCGTAGATATCAGGTTCTCTTGTCCCTAAAAGATTTAAGTTGGGCCCGTTTATAACAATAAATTTCATAAAATTACCTCTTTTTAATTTTTGCGTTAATTAAAATGTCATCTTTAAATCGTTTTATTTTAATATCTTCTAATTTTATACAATTATCAATATTATCGCAAATTATATCATCAACAAAATTAATCCCCGAACCGAAAATTTTAGGTGCAATAAAATGATTAATTTCATCAATTTGCTGATTTTTTATAAGCAGGGAATTTAACCCTCTGCCTGCTTCAACCATGATTGAATAAATATTTAATTTAAAAAGAGTTTTAAATAAATTGTCAAAATTCCCGTCATACGGTATTTTTTTAATATAATCAGGCACTTTTATTTTAGAATTATTAATTAAAATAATTCTGACTCCGTCATTTTTAAAAACGTTATAATCAAGAGAAACTTTATTATTAGGGTCAAAAATTATCCTTGTCGGAGAAATTTTATTTTTAATTCTAACGTTTAAATTCGGGTTATCTTTTAAAATTGTTCCCGAACCTGTCATAATTGCGCAATATTGACTTCTTAATTTTTGAACATAAGCCCTTGATAATTCCCCCGTAATCCACTTTGATTCGCCTTTTTCATTTGCGATTTTGGAATCCAGGGTCGCTGCTGTTTTTAACATTACATAGGGTTTTTTATATAAAATATTTTTTATAAAAACTTTATTTAATTCTTTTGCTTCTTTTTCCAAAATGCCTTCTATGACTTCAACTCCTGCGTTTTGAAGCTTTTTGATACCTTGAGAGTGAACTTTTGGGTTTAGTGCAACAACGACTTTTTTAATTCCTTTTTCTATTATTAAATCGGCACAGGGCGGGGTTTTTCCAAAATGCGAACAAGGTTCTAAATTGACAATTAAGGTTTTATTTTTGACATCTTTTTTGGAATTTAATATCGCATTTCTCTCCGCGTGATTAAATCCGTATTTTTTATGAAAACCCTCTGATATAATTTCTTTTTTTTCTTCATCGTAGATAATCGCTCCAACAAAAGGATTTGGCATATTTTGCCCTTTTGATTTTTTAGCGAGAGAAAAACATCTTCTCATTAATTTTTTATAAATTTGATTATTCATAATTTTTAAAAATCTTCTTTTGAATTTTGATTTTCAAAACCGATATTTTCAAAATTGTGTTTTTGCGGTTCTTTTTTAAATTTTCTTAAAATTTCAAGATTGATTTTTTTAACGGGTTCTTCTTCGTTATTTAAAATATTTAAAGGAATTTTTGCTTTTTGATAGGTGTGAATATATTCTTTATCAAAAATATTAGGATTTATCGCAGTTGAATTTGCTTTAATTTGATTGAAAAATTCAGGTA
>CANQAW010000023.1 GCA_947589525.1 Candidatus Gastranaerophilales bacterium | reverse complement strand
AAAGGAGTTTGATTGATTTTTTCTTTTAAAATATCAAGCTCGGCAAGTTTAAGCGCTAAAACAATTGTTCTTTGCTGACCTTGAGAGGCAAATTTTTTAGAATCAATCCCGTTTATAAAAAAGTCGATGTCGTCTCTGTGTGCGCCTATGAGGCATTGCGCTTTTTTAATTTCTTCTTTGGTGATTTCTTTTAATTTTTGATAAATCAACTGCGACAATTCTTGAACCGATTCAAAATTTTCAATTGCACAGTTATATTTTAAAGATAAATTTTCTCCTTCGATAATTGAAAGGTGTTTATTTTTTGCAATTTTTTCGATTTCTTCCAAATATTTTTTTCTTAAATAAATAACATTTGCGCAAAGCACGCTAAACTGCTGATTAAAAACATCCAGCATATCAAAATCAATGTTTTGAGAATTTATGAGATAATTTGCCTTTTGAAGGCGGATTTTATTGAATTTAGCGAGTTTTTCCCCGTACAGCGGATAAACCTGAAAAATAGCGCTATCAAGCCATTTTCTTCTATCCTGCGGTTCGCCTCGAAGCAGGGATAAATCAGAACTTGAAAAATAAACGCTTGATAAAACCCTTAAAAAATCTTTCGATTTAGATTTTTTAAGTCCGTTAACTTTTAAAACTTTGTTTTTAGGAGGATTAATTAAAACATCCAGTTCAAGCTCTAAATCCGTTTTTTCAACAAACGCCTTAATTTGAGCATGGTTGCAATCAAAGTTGATTAATTCTGAGTCTTTTTTAATTCTTGAAGAATTTAAAGTGCAAAGATAGTAAACCGCCTCTAAGATATTTGTCTTACCTTGAGCGTTTTTTCCGATTATTAAAGTTTTGTTATTTGAAAAATTATATTCAAAATCATTGTAATTTCTGTAATTTTTCAAAATAAGCTTTTTTAATTTCATAATTTAATAGTATAATAAAAATTATTAAATATTGCTAATTAAAAGGAAGAAAAATGTACGATTTTATAACCATAGGTTCGGCTACTCAAGATGTTTTTATTCAATCCGACGTTGCAAGTATTGTTACAGTAAGCCAAACAAGCAAAAAAAGCGAATTTATGTCTTTTCCATACGGAGCAAAAACTGAAATTGCGGATTTTTCAAAAAATCTCGGGGGCGGTGCAGTGAACACCGCAACAAACCTTGCAAACTTAGGTTTTAAAACCTCGACCATAGTTAAACTCGGATACGACGAAGTAAACAGTCTTGTTAAATTGAGGCTTGCTCAAGGCGGTGTTGATATTACAAATGTTATAGATTCAAAAAAATACCTGACAGGTTTTTCAATAATCTTAGTCAGCTTCCAAGGAGATAGAACGGTTCTTGCGCATAGAGGCGCAAATGCTTTTGTTGAAGAAAAAGAAGTTAATTTTGACGCTGTTAAAAATTCTCGCTGGGTTTATGTTTCTCCGCTTTCAGGCAAAAGTAACGCAATTTTAGATAAAATTGCAAAATTCTGCGAGGAAAATAAAATAAATCTTGCGCTAAATGCAGGCACAACGGCTCTTAAAAAAGGCGCAAAATATTTTTCAAAAATCTTAAAAACGGCGCAAATCGTTGTTATGAATAAAGAAGAAGCAACTCTTGTCACAAATATTCAAGTTCGTCCCGATACTAAAGAAGAAAAATTCTCAAAAGAAAAAATCCACCCCGATATTGTAACTATTTTAAAACATTTAAGACAGGATACAACCGCACTTATTGCCGTAACTGACGGCAAAAACGGGGTTTATTGCTTTGACGGGGAATATATTTATATATGTCCCGAGTTTCCTGCTGTTGTCACTTCAACATTAGGCGCGGGAGATGCCTTTTCTTCAACTTTCTGCGCAACAATAGATAAATATAATTGGGATATTGAAAAAGCCCTTAAATACGCCTCTGTTAACTCCGCTTCCGTTTGCGAACATTTCGGAGCACAGGAAGGATTTTTAAAATTCTGCGAAATAGAAGAAAAATTAAAAAAACAACCGAAGTTTAAAGTTGAAAAAATCAAAATATAATGCGTTTAGATAAATTTTTAAAAGTTTCAAGATTAATTAAAAGAAGAACGGTTGCAAACGATGTCTGCGCAAGCGCACGGGTTTTTGTGAATAATAACCCTGCAAAGCCCGCAAAACAGCTAAATGTCGGAGATATCATCTCAATAGAATATAAAAATTTCACAAAAACATACAAAGTTCTTGAAATTCCCGCAGGAAATATTCCCGTTCAAGAGGCTTCAAGACTCTATAGCGAAATAGAATAATTAAGGCTCTATTATTCTGTCTTGATAATATAACTGCCCTAAATGCCCCTCTGTTTTATATATTACGGTAGAGATTTCTCCCGAATGGATAAAATTTGAAACATCTTTATTTACCTTTGCAGGTATTTTAGGAAAAGCAGAATTTATATAATCCAGTTTTGTAAAAGGCAAAGGTTCATCAATAACAATATCTCTTATAACATAACTGTCCGTAAAATACTGTTTGGAATTTTCTGTTATGCCTCTTATTTCTAATTCTTCTTTAATAGTCTCTTTATCTTCCGAGCTTAAAAATTCATCTTTAAAAGGGTGGATATGTTGAAGTACCATAACTATGCTGGAATTATCTCCACGATATTTTGTAATTTCTTTTTTCCCAAGGATTGCACCAAAAGACATATTATTAAGAGCAGAAATTTTCATAAAAACCTTTCCTTCAGCGTACAAATATACAAAATCCGAAAGAAAAATTTTTTGCTACTATTTATTATTAAATTCAAAATCTTTCATAAATTCTACTAATGCTTTAACCCCTTCAACAGGCATAGCATTATAAATCGAAGCTCTCATTCCGCCTACGGTTCTGTGTCCTTTTAGTTGAACCAAGCCGGCGCTTGTTGCTTCTTTTATAAATTTAGCATCTGATTGTTCATCTCCCGTAACAAAAGGAACGTTCATAACAGAGCGTGATGATTTTTCAACAGTACCTTTAAACAGTTTTGAATTATCCAAAAAGTCATATAAAATACGCGCTTTTTTCTCGTTAATTTCTTTCATAACGCTCAAACCGCCCAAATTCTTAAGCCATTTGAAAACTAAAGAACAAATATAAATTCCGAAACATGGCGGTGTATTATAAAGAGAATTATTATCGGCGTGGATTTTATATTTCAACATTTCAGGAGTCCAAGAGGGCAAATCTTCTCGAATTAAATCTTCTCTTATAATAACTATTTGAACCCCCGCAGGGCCGACATTTTTCTGAACACCTGCGAAAATTAAACCGTATTTTGTAACATCAACAGGCTCGGACAGAAAACAAGAAGACATATCGGAAACAAGGTCTTTTCCTTTTGTGTTGGGAAGTTTCCAAAATTTTGTTCCGTAAATTGTGTTATTTTCGCAAATATAAACATAATCGGCATTTTTCGATATATCAAGATTTGAACAATCGGGAATATAAGAAAAATTCTTATCTTCAGAACTTGCAATTTTATTAATTTTTCCGTATTTTTGAGCTTCAATGTAAGCTTTGCGCGCCCATTGACCCGTTACAATATAATCTGCTACCCCGTTTTTTAAAAGATTTATGGGGACAGCCGAAAATTGCAAATGCGCTCCCCCTTGCAAAAATAAAACTTTATAGTTTTGAGGAATGTTTAACAGTTGCCTTAAATCAGCTTCAGCCCCTTTTATAATTTCATCATAAACTTTAGAGCGGTGCGACATTTCCATAACAGACATGCCTGAATTATTGTAATTCAACATTTCATCTCTTGCCGTTTCCAAAACTTCAACGGGCAAAACCGCAGGCCCTGCCGAAAAATTATAAATTCTTTTATATTTATTCATTCATTTTCCCCTTAATTTATTTTCTTAATTATAATATAAAAAGCCGTCAGGGGAAATAAAAAAACCTTATGCGAGCAATTTTGTTTCCTGCCCTATTGTGCAGGTGGGTGAGCGCCAGGGTGCATCCATTTCCGTTTATTCTTGAAATAAATTCAAGCGGTCTACTTCAAACACCTAAGCAATGCGGCTGAGCAATTCTCTCCCTGTTAGTTAAAATGTAGGAACAAAATTATATCTCGCACAAGGCTATCTACATTATAACATATTTTATGTTAAAATTTATCTAAAGGAGTAAAAAATGAAAAAAATATTACTTATTTTTGTATTAATTTTAGGTTGTATATTTATAGGAATAGGAGAAATTAAAGCAACTATGGACAAAGAAATTACACAAGTTCGAGCTTCGCACATTTTAGTTCCGACTCAAGAAGAAGCGCTTAACATTAAAAAAGAAATAGAAAACGGCTCTGCAACTTTTGAAGAAAGCGCAAAAAAATATTCTAAGTGCCCCTCAAAAGCTCAAGGAGGAGATTTAGGCTATTTTGGCAGAGGAATGATGGTTAAAGAATTTGAACAAGCTTCTTTTGATGGTGCTGTGGGAAAAGTTTCAGACCCTGTTCAAACTCAATTCGGCTGGCACTTAATCAAAGTTACGGACAAAAAATAAACGGATTTTTTATAAAAAGCCGGCAATTTATTTTGCCGGCTTTTTTGTTAAGAAATTTTTAAATAACGCTTGACACAAAAATTTTATTATTGTATAATGGAAAAAATTTGAGAAATGAAAGTCATTCCCAAGTTTTTTAAATGTAAGGTGATTTGATTTAATAAATACAAACCAAATCAAGGTGAGAAAAAGTAATGTCAGAGGCAATTTCCCGATTGACATGATTATCTTGTGTAGAAAGTGCGATATTATGAAAATTTCAGCTCTAACTTTAAAAGAACAACCAAAACAAAAAACAAACCTGCTTCCTGCGGTTTTAGCTGGCGGTGCTATAGGAAGCGGTGCGAGATATCTTCTTCCCACAAAAGCTGAATTTTCCAATTTCTTTAATAAAGAAAATATTGATACTTTTATTTCATCTTCTGCCGTTAAAACAAGAGGCGCAAACCGTTCAATTCTTGCTTTTGCAACAGTCGGCGCACTTTTGAGCGCAGGTATTGCAAAAGTTATCAGTCATTTTAAAAACAAAAATCAAGCTGTTGAAACAACCCCTCAATATACAAAACTTGGCGCATTAATGGATGCTTCTCCGTACGCTTGCGAAGTTGTTTGGTACGAAGATTAATTTTTTTTATTCTTTATTTTCGGGGTTAGCTTTAAAATATTGACATCCGTTCCATATCAAAATTTCGTTTTGCGAAATTTGACATTTGCCGTTTAAACAATCAAGCGTTCCGTCAGGACACAGTGTGAAATTTTGGCAATTTTGACAGGTTTTAAGAGTCATTCCCTTTGATTGTAATTTATAAGTAATATCAATCAAAGCATCATACATTCTAAGATAGCTGTCTGTTGTAATAAAGCGGTTTCCTTCTCTAAAGATTACTTTTCTCATTCCGTCTTCGGATACTAAATCTAATTTGCAGGAAAAATCTCTTTTACCGTTATCAACAACGGCATTAATTGTGGCGGAATTTATATTTTCTTCTTCATATTTAGAATTCATTATAGATTTCATGGTTAATCTGTGTATTAAAAGCTTTGTTTTCTGCCATGCCAGACACAAAGGATAAAACAAAAGCCAGAAAATCTCGCTTACGGACATTCTTGAAACTTTAATAGAAAATAAAAAGTTTGCAAACAAAAAGAAACCAAGCGCATAAACCGCATTATAGACAATTTTACTTTGAGTTGAAACCGACAAAAATACAAGGAAAAAGTACGATAATAAGATAAATAAAGAATTTGGCTTTAATAAAAACAAAATAAACTCTCTAAAAGAGTTATTTTTAAACATAAGTATAGGGAAATAATGTATAAACAAAGTTATTTTGTCGCTCAGCAAAGGAGAAGAAAAATCATAATTTCTGACATCGACTGCCGTAATTATATAAGGCGAAAACTTTGCTTTTATGTCGTTAATTGCTAAATCAAGCGAAAATTCAAGCTGGGAAGTCTTATCTTCCAAGCCGACATAGCCTATTTTTTTAATAACATCACTTGTCACAACAACATTATCACCGTCTATAAAAGAAGATAAATCAAACATAGAGCGTGTAATATTTGAAGTTACGTTAGTATATTTTATATAAGAAGAAATAATCGCCTGTTTAATTTTTTTAGCAAACTGTTCTTTGTTATTAACAGCAATTTTTGTACCCGCATAAACTCCCGAGCCTTGAATTGATTTATTAATATTTTCAAGATATTTCTCGCCTACGGTTCTGTCTGCTCCTAAAAATACATAAGCATCAAACTTATCTTCCTCAATAAGCTTTTCCAGCAATAGATTAACCGCCTTATCTTTTGAAAAATAATCAGAATTTTGAATATTATGTATAGAAGCGCCGTTATTAAAATCTTTTAAAATTGAAGTGTCGTTTTCATCTCTTTGATAAGCAACGTGGACTTCATAGTTTTCTTTTTTATATGTTTGATTATTTAACGAAGCCAAAAGCTTATCAAGGTTTCTGTCTTTAATTGTAGCGTATATTAAAACACAAAGCTTATTTTTGTCAACAACTATGCTTCTTGTTTTTTCCTGCATTTCAAAATATTTTTCAATATCATTTGCTTTAAACAAGAAAAACAACTGATAAGCACAGTATATGAAAATATATATAGTTAATAGGGCAAATAACGTATCGAATACTATCATAAATGTATTTTATAAAAAAAATAATTAAAAATCTAGCTTTTTTTATTTTATCCCTTTATAATCAAGGCATGATTAAATTTTTAGGTCAATGTGTCGAAAATCTTTTTATTGCAGCAAAATACACTCTTAAAGGCAATCTGAGATTTAAAGAAGTAATCAATCAAATCTCGGCTATCGGGTTTGATTCTTTGGGAATTTGCCTTGCGATAGTGTTTATTGCTTCATCTACCATTGCTCTTCAAGTTTCAAAACAGTTTTTAATGTCAGGGGGAGATAGCTATATAGGAGGATTTCTTGCTGTTGCGCTAATTAGAGAAATTGCCCCCGGTTTTGCGGCGCTTGCTCTGGGCGCTAGAGCAGGAACTGCAATAACTGCGCAGGTTGCCAATATGCAGGTTACAAATCAAATTGATGCAATCGAAGTTTCAAAAGTCGATTCTATAGGTTACTTTTTTGCGCCAAGAATTATTGCAGGCGCAATATCCTGTTTTTGTATAGTACTATTGGCGGAATTAATCGGAATATTAGGCGGAATGATTGTTTCATATTTTTCAATTAATCTTCACCCGATAAGATACTTCAATTCCGTTTGGTTAATGCTGGTTTTAAAAGATATCTATGTAAGCCTTTTAAAAGGGTTAATTTTCGGCGGAATAATTGCTCTTGTATGCGCTACAACAGGATATAACACCCGAGGAGGCGCAAAAAACGTCGGAGATTCAACAACAAAATCCGCAATTTTATGCACAATCTATATCCTTGTCGCTGACTTAATTATAGGCATTTTATTTTATATGGGTTAAATTTTTTCTAATCCAAACGACCTAAATTTTCAAAATTTTACTAAAGTATTTTCAACAATATAGATGATGATTAAAAGCCCTCTAAATACTATTCTATAAAAGTAAATAATTTTATATGGGGATAGAATTTTAGTTTTGAGGAGGTTTAGATTTACTCTTGAAAGCGTGCTTCTTGTAAAAGAAAAAAATCTTGAAGAGGAAAGAATTAAACTCGCAAGGTTTTTAAACGCTTACAACAAAGAAAAAGAAATCTTGGATAATATAATCCAAAACTTTAAAAAAATACAAAAACAAGCTGACGATTATATTACGGGGGGCGATTTTAGCGTTGATACAATAACAATTTTAAAATCCTATGCGCTGAAATTAAGTCAGGATATCGAAAAACAAAAGCAGACAGTCCAAGATTTTCTAAATCAATATCTAAACCAGCAAAAAATAGCAAATCAAGCTTATATCGAAGTTAAAACTCTAGAAAAACTAAAAGAAAAACAAAAAGAAAACTACAACAAAGAATTAATTCAGGAAGAATTTAAATTAACGGATGATTTAATAACTTCAAGATTTAAAAATTCAACAAACTAACGGGGAAACATGGCACAACCACTAACAAATAACGATAATAACAAAAACATTGATAACAGCTTTCTGATATTACAAAACAACAAAGCTTCCGTAAAAGACGGAGTTTTGTCGAAATTTAAAACAACCGATGTCAAAGGAAACAAGTTTTCAAACATATTCAAAAACACTCTAAACGCCAACACTCAACAAGCTCACAGCAAGTTTGTAGATAAAGCGGTTAAATCAAACACAAGTTCAATTAACAAAAAAGCTCTTACACCGGCAAGCGAACAGCCCAAAACAACAAACACTCAAAACAAAGAAAATAAAGTACAAAAACAAAACCTTAATTCAAAAGAAGAAATAAAAGAAGAAAAACCAAAAGAAAAACTTGAACAAAACGTCCGAAAAGAAGAAAAAAATGTTCAGGATAAAAGTAATATCAAAAATGAAAACACTCAAAACGATGAGCAAAACAAAGATTTAGATAATAATACCTCAAATAATAACTTAAATACCGAAAATGAAGTCGATGAAAAAGACGAAAAAGGCGAAAAAAAGCCTAAAAAACCTGAAACCATAAATGAAGCCGTAAATGAAAATATTTATAGCTCATCTGTATCTGCCTCACCGGTTTTTTCTTCAAATGAAGAAAATAATAAAGAAGTTGATTTTTCAGACTTAAATGAAAAAATCAAAGCCCTGAACACCATAATTACTGACGATAACCAAAAACAAACAACCGACACTCAACAAGCCGATTTACAACAAAGCGCAAAAGAAACGCAAATAAAAGTTGAAAATACGGCAAAATCCGATAACGACACGGATTTAAACAAACAAAACAAGCAAGAAACAAATGAAAATTTAAAAACTGATAATTCCCTGAATAATCAAGACGGCCAAAATTTAAAAAATACCAAAATCGAACAATTTAAAGCGAATATCAATCCTAAACAAGATACAAAAGAAATAAAGCCAAATTCAATTCAAACGCAAGTTGAGCCAAACGAAACGGAAACAAAAGAAAAAACGGCTCAAACTACATCAGCGCAAAAAACAAATAATGACAGCCAACAAGATTTAAAAATTCAAACAAATACACAAACACAACAAACGCCCGAAATTAAAAATACAACTTTAACCCAAAATGATGATATTAAACAAAACAAAAACGAAATTAAACAGCCGATTAAAGAAGATATAAAACAAATCAATGACTTAATTAACAAATTAAGCGATGAACCCTCTTTAGACAAAGAAACGCTTAAATCTTTAAGCGTAAAAATTGATAAAGTTATTGAAAATCTTGAAAATTTTCAAAATAACGGCTCGCAAGATATAAATACTGACATAAATACCGATATAAATGTCGAACAATCTCAAAAAATAGCTGATACAAATATTGATATCAAAGAGCTTAAAAATCTGAAAGAAAATATTCAAAACATTTTAAATAACAACAAAGAAAATGAAACGCCGATTGTTAAAACTTCAAACAATCAAAGTGAAATAAACAAAGCCGTAAATCAGGATACAAAAACGCAAATTAAAGACCTAAAAGCATTTGAAGCGCTGGAAGAAGTTGAAGTTCAAGCGCAAAGCGAAGTTCAAGAAGCGGAAAATATTGAAACTTCAAAAAAAGAAAATATTAAAACCCAAAACAAAGCTCAAAATACTGCTTTGCAAACTCAAAATAAAACTCAATCAAACGAACTTAAAACTCAAAATATTTCAAAAGAAGAACAACCGCATTTTCTTGATGATTCGGGAGCTTTAAGCGCAGTTGATGAAATTTCCAAAATGACTATTGAAAAAGACGGAACAATTAACTCCAAAAACACTCTAAACAACATTCTTTTTGAAAGCTCATCAGCAAAAACTCCCGCAGATACTCAAATTAACACCCAATTTAACGCTCAAATCAATAACCGATTAAATAATCAAATCAAAGCTTTTGATTTTGAAGCCGTTAAAAATCCGTTCGCTGAAAAGCTTGAAAATTCCGATATTTTAAATCAAATTTCAAACAAAATAACTCAAGATTTTACAAATAAAACCCAAAAAATCAACCTTGTTTTAAGACCAAACGACTTAGGAAGATTATCAATCGAACTATCAAGCAATAAAGACGGGCTTACAACAAATATTCTCGCTCAAAACGAACAAGTACGAAGCTATATTGAAAAAAATATCAACAATCTTCGCCAACAGTTGACAGATGCGGGAATTAACGTAAACACAATTCAAATCAAAACTATAGGCTCTAACAACTCAACAAAATACCAAGGGGATTTTAATAACAACTCCCAAAATCAAAATACCCCCCAAGAGCAAAACAACTCCCAACAAAACAACGAGCAGAATAACAGCCGGCAAAGGCAAAAAGAGTTTGAAAATATACTGTCGAAACAAAATTATGAAATGAATTTCAAAAAAGATTTTTCAAACGTATTTTCAAATATATCCGCAAAAACACTATATTACAGCGAAAATTAAAAATAGGGGAAAATAAAGATGGCTTCAGGTGTAACAAATGAATTAACTCAACTGCAAAATTATACTAATCAGCAGAAAGCAAACGCAATCTCAACTACTACGGACGGAACAATTTCTTCTGATGCTTTTTTGCAGTTGTTAACCATGCAATTGCAATATCAAGACCCGATGAACCCGATGGATAACTCTCAAATGCTTGCACAGGAAGCACAATTTGTTACTTTGGAACAAATGGAAAAATTAACAAGCTCTTTTACTCAATTTTCAAGCATTTATCAGGCAAATTCTTTGATTGGAAAAGCAGTTGAAGTAAAAGACGCAGACGGAAACTACACAACGGGAATAGTGGATTTTATTGATTACACCGACAAAAACGGCGCAAGTGTTTCAATAAACGGGGTTTTACACCCGCTTGATTCCATTACTAAAGTTTATCCTGACGACAATGTAGTGACCGAAGAAAAAGCTTGGTTCTATCAGCTGTTTAACTTCATGGCTTCCGTTCTTGGCGCAATCGCCGAAAAAATGGGAGTTGACTTAAACCCTGAAGGAAGTGAAGGAGGAGAAGGAAGTGAAGGAGGCGAGGTTGAACCAACAGAACCTGCGCCCGAACAAACCACAAAGGCGTAAGCAATCATAAAAGCGACAATAAAGAAAACGACAATAAAGAAAGGTAAAAAATTAGATGACACAAGCATTATTTACTGCTCAAACAGGTTTAAATGCAGGCACACAGCAACTATCGGTAGTATCCGATAACGTAGCAAATATGAACACAACTGCCTACAAAACCTCTCGTTTGAATTTTCAGGATGTTTGGTACCAAACGAAAACAACGGGTACAAATTCAACTTCCGTTTTAGGCGGTACTAACCCTTATCAATGGGGTGTCGGGGTTAAATGCGCTTCGATTACCAAAAACTTTGACGCAGCCTCAACCGTTTCAACAGGCCGTGCAAGCGACCTTGCAATCACGGGCCCCGGGTGGTTTACCGTATTAAACCCTGATGGCGCTGTATTATATACAAGAGACGGCACTTTCTCCCTTGATGAAAACGGCTATCTTTGTACTGCAAACGGATATAAGCTTTTAGGAACAGATAACATAACTTCTGCTACAGGTTCAACAACACCCGTTAAGCTTCCGACAAGAGTAAGAGTTATCGAAGAACCTACCCCGAAAGGACAATTAAGTTCAAAAAGAGTATCCGAATTAAATAATTCAGAAACTCTTACAGGGGGTCAATTCAAAGTTGTACTAACTAAAAAAGATGGCGGTTCTGAAGAAGTAATTATCGATATGGAAAATATTGATAAAAATACTACACTTAATGGTATAGTTGAAGCTATCAATGCTGATTCAGGCAAAAAATTCACAGCCTCAATTGAAGATGGCGTAATTCAATTCAAAATAGAAACAAATACATATAGCGACATAAAATTTGAATCTATCCCCGGAGGGTCAAACTTTGTTTCTCAAACAGGGCTTGCAAATATGTCCACATCGCCGGACGGAACAGTTTCAACCGTTGTATTAAATATGGACGCTACAATAACTGAAGTTGAAGATATAACATCAGATGAAACCCACTTGTATAAAAGCTATTCCGTTGGTCAAGACGGTCTTGTAACGGTAACCTACGGCGACGGCTCAACCCTGACCGTTGCAACGGGAACAGACGGGCTGACTTATTTTGAATACACCGATGCAAACGGCATTATAATTCAAGATGACGTTAACAACTCGGGCAATGCTTCTTTATATGTTGACCCAAATGTTTTAGTCAAAGCAAACATGCAAATTCAGCTTGCAAAAGTAACAAACGACAACGGTATGGTTGCAATCGGCAGTAACACCTACGAAAGAGGCCCTGATTGCGGAGATATTATCTATACCGCAGCAGGTATCAACGGAACGGGGCAAATCGCTTCAGGCGCACTTGAAAGCTCAAATGTCGATTTGGCTGAACAGTTTGCAAATATGATACTTGCCCAACGCCTTGTCCAAGCAAACTCCCAAGTCTTCAACGGCGCAAATACATTGCTTGAAACGTTAGTTTATTTGGGACGTTAGTAGGCGATAGCCAGAGTGTAGCGCGCTTGCGTTGAGCAAGCAAGCGAAACTATTGATAACCGCCGTAGGATAATTGAGCAAAATTTGCGACAACGTATGTGAAGCAAATTTTTGCGAAATACCCACAGGCGGATAGCGCTAGCCAGAGTGAAGTTAAGCCAAGCTAATCGCTTGGCTTAACGTAACTATTGATGACCGCCGTAACAAATCTTTGATTTGCTCAGGCGGAAAGCGTAAGCTAGTGAGCCTTAGTCCGCCGGTGCGGACTTGGCAAACGCCAACTAACGCAAGCTTGCTTTAGCCCTTTGCGAGCACTAGCGAGTATTAGGGATAAAGTATGCGCAGATTGCGTAGTAAAATCCGACGTTAGTCGAGATTTTCAAGCAAGCCAGAAGTGCGAAGTCCGAAGTGGCAATGTGTGAACGTTGCCACACAGGACGAAGACCTTAGATGACCGCCGTTGCGACTGAAGCGAAAGCGCAAGGAGCGAAGCAATCTTCGATTGCACAGGCGGAAAGAAAGCGTAAGCCAGAGTGAAGCGAGCTTGCGGTCAGCAAGCAAGCGAAACTAATGATAGTCGCCGTTTCAAATCTTTGATTTGTCAGGCGGAAAGCGCAAGCCAAAACAATTTTATTCAAACCTTATAACCTTATAAATATCTTGATTAAAAATCAAGATATTTTTTTATACACAATAAAAAACCCAAGACAAAAAATTATTTCCTTTCATGTACTTTTTTCTTTTCTTGCTCCTGTGGAGTTTGCTGAACGCAAACTCTTACGTCGCTTTGGTAAGGTCTACGTTCTGTTCGTCATTGCTCAACGCAATGACGCCACGAACTTTGCACACCTCTGCGCTCGCCTGCGTTTGCTTGTCCGTCTCGGACGGACTAAGCTCACTTGGCTTTGCGCTTTTTGTTCAAGCGCCAATCAAAGAAAAGAATAAAAGTACCAAAAAAGAAAAGAAATAAAGGCTTG